>JAQUKI010000005.1 GCA_028719225.1 Fidelibacterota bacterium
GAAGCCGCACATACAATCCGGAACCGGTGGCGCCATTTTTCGGCTGCTTTGTCGTCGGCGACGGGGAGGAAATCGTCATTCCGTTGGTCAAGGAAATCGCAACTCTGAAAAGGCAAGGAACGCCGCGAGATAAAATTCTTCTCCAATTATCTGCGCGCTTTTCCGGACTTTACATTCCGAGCCTCTATGACGTCGATCAGCCAACCGGAAAAGTCATTCCGAAGATATCCACCGCTCCGCAATTCATCCGCGCACTGCGCGTTCGGGAACTGACGAACGATTTCTACCCCGAATGCCCGGTCATGCCATTAGTCGAAATCGCGCAGGATCGATTAGTGGCTGAGTTGATGCGCGGCTGTACGCAAGGTTGCCGGTTTTGTCAGGCGGGCATGTTGAATCGTCCCGTCCGCGAAAGACATCCTGACGACGTTTTGAATCAGATCGAAAAATCCTTCACCAACACCGGATACGACGACGTTTCTTTACTTTCACTTTCGAGTTCCGATTATTCCGGTCTGGACCGGTTGGCGGAAGGAATCGTCGCACACCGGCTCAATCATCATCATTCTGTTTCGTTTCCTTCACTGAGGTTGGATAGTTTCCGGGAAAACATCGCCGAACTCGCCCGCCAGACACGAAAATCCGGACTGACATTCGCGCCGGAAGCCGGTTCACAACGCCTGAGAAATGTCATCAACAAGCGCATTACGGAAGAGGAACTACTGAGTTCTGCCGAGATCGCCGTCAGAAACGGCTGGCGTGTGATCAAACTCTATTTCATGCTGGGATTGCCGACCGAAACCGACGAAGACCTTGTCGCTATCGCCGATCTGACCCGAAAAGTGATCGAGGTCGGAAATGGGCGCTTGAACATCAACGTGACGCTCTCGACGTTCATTCCCAAACCGTTCACGCCGTTTCAATGGTCGGCGCAGGATTCCCCGGAAATCATCCAGCGAAAATTGGATTTTATCAAACCACGTCTTTCGGCAATGAGACCGGTAAAAGTGATGGCGCGCGATCCGCGATTTTCCCAGCTGGAAGGTGTCATCACACGAGGAGATCGACGAGTAGCAGACATAATTTATCAGGCATGGAAAAACGGCGCAAAACTTGATTCGTGGAAAGAACATTTTTCTGCCGAAATCTGGGAATCCGCATTCATCGAATCGAATATCGAACCGACCGATTTTACGTCCGCTCGAAATACCGACGAAACACTGGCGTGGGATCATATCGATTCGCTCGTTTCCAAAGACTTCCTGATTTCTGAGTTCAACCGTGCGCTGAAGGGCGAAACGACTCCGGATTGCCGGACAGACTGCAACGGTTGCGGCGTCTGTCAACCGCCGAAACTTCAGATGAAACTCATTGCGCCAAATGCAACGGATTTCAATCAACTGACTGCAATTTCACACGAAGAAGAACCGATCGTTAATCCGGTCAAATATCGTTTGAAGTACCGGAAATTAGACGTCGTCCGTTTCACTTCACACCTTGATGTTCTGCGCATTTTTCAACAGGCGCTAAGACGGGCAAATCTGGATCTGGTCTATACCGAAGGCTTCAACCAGCGGCCGAAAATTTCGGCGGGATTTCCGCTTCCGCTGGGCTGTACTTCGGATGAGGAATTCATGGATGTCACACTCAAATCCGAAACGATAAATCTGCAATCGAGGCTCAACGCAACACTGCCAGACGGTTTTGAAATCGTATCGGCAGAGCGCCTGGCTGTCAACGCAAAATCCGCTTTTTCGGACGTCGTTGGATTTCTCTATGAAATCGGTTTTCCGAACGATGTAAAACCCACTGTCGAAAAAAACGTCCGTGATTTGCTGGAAAAAAAGGAATATATTATCCACCGAGCCGGAGAAAACACGACGACCCAGATTGACATCCGGCAATTTCTCAGAACGATTCAAACAGATGCCGGCTCACTGAGGGCGGAAATCCAAAACATTAACGGAAGAACGATTAAAATCCGTGAACTTCTTCTCGTTTTAGGATTAGAAAACGTTTCCTGCTCCGTAAGCCGCAGAAGAACTTATTTAACAACCAATCATCAGTAAATGGATAGATAATGGAAAAAACAATTTTAATGAGCGAAACTTCCAAGGAAGTTCGCATCGCGATCTTAGAGAACGGCGATCTCGTCGAACTCTTTGTCGAAAAACCCGAAAAATCCCGAATGGTCGGGAATATTTACAAAGGCAAAGTCGAAAACGTTATCGAAGGCATTCAAGCTGCCTTTGTCGATATCGGACACGGGCTCAATGCCTTTCTTCCCTTCTCCGAAATGAATAACGCCGACTCCGCGGTAACGATGTTGGAAAGCATCAGCCGCGACGAGGAAGAGGATGAAGAAGAAGAGGAATCGCCCAAACCGAAAGTCGGTAAGAAAAAGTATATAAAAACCAGCGATATCACTATCACTAAAAATCAGGAAATTCTCGTTCAGGTTATCAAGGAACCATTCGCAAAAAAAGGCCCGCGTGTTACGACCGATATTTCGATTCCCGGCAGATTTCTCGTTCTGGTTCCGAATGTCGATTTTACCGGCATATCAAAGAAAATTTTTAACCGGAATGAAAAACGGCGACTGAGAAACATCGCACGCGTCATCAAACCACCCAAATTCGGGTTAATCATCCGGACGGTTGCTCAGGATCAGGAAGAAAAAACTTTAAAAGCCGATCTGGATAATCTGTTGAAGAAATGGCGCCTGTTGGAAGAAACTGCCAAGCGCGAACCAGCGCCCGTCTGTGTGTACGCCGACATGGAAATCGCGTCGTCGGTCATTCGCGACCTGCTTACGATGGATGTCGATAAAATTTTAGTCGATACAAAAAACTTGTACAAACAGCTGCAATCCTACATCAAATCCGTTTCTCCGGAATTCGTCAAGAAACTCGAGCATTATCAGGGACGCAATCCGCTCTTCGAACAATACAACGTCGAAAGCGAATTCACGAAATCGCTCAATAAAAAAGTCTGGCTGAAAAGTGGCGGTTTCATCGTGATCGAGCATACCGAAGCGATGACGACGATCGATGTCAATAGCGGCAAATATATCGGGAAAAAAGATCACGAGAACAACTCGTTCAAGATCAATATGCAGGCAGCTAAAGAAATCGCCCGGCAACTTCGCCTTCGCGATATCGGCGGCCTGATCGTCATCGACTTCATCGATATGGAAGAAGAAGAGAATAAGAAAAAGATATTTCTGGAACTTCGACGCGAACTTCAACGCGATCGCGCTAAGGTTTCTTTGACCAACATTTCCGACTTCGGACTTTTGGAGATGACCCGTCAGCGGACGCGCGTCAATCTCCTATACACGGTCAGTGAAGAGTGCCCGCTGTGTCACGGCTCCGGACGTGTGACGTCCAAAGAATCTGTCGTGACGAAAATCGAAGGCTGGTTCCGGCGCTTCAAGGTCAAATCCAAAGATAAACGACTGCAACTTCATGTCCATCCCGATATGGCGAAGTATCTTCGCGAATCGACCAATAAAGTGCTGAGGAAAATCCAGTGGCGGAATTTCATCATCATCAAATTAGTCGAAGATCCAACTGTCAACATCGATGACTTCCACGTTTTTCTGACCAAGACGGGAAAAGACATTACCGACGAATATTAACTTGCCTTGTTTAAAGGAATTTCCTAAATTTGCCCGCCTTTTTGATAAGGAAACTGAAAGAGAAATATGAGAACAAATTATTACGCTATTGCAGAAATTTCCGGTGATCAGGTCATCCTCGAACCCGGGAAAAAATTATCGGTGCCGAAACTCGAGTTAGAGATTGGTGCGACGTTCGTTGCCAACAAGATTTTATATCTACGCAAAGGCGATGACATTCAGATCGGAATGCCTTTCGTCAAAGACGCAGAGATCGAGACGACGGTTCTGGAACAGAAGAGACTTCCGAAAGTGATCGTCTTTAAGAAAAAACGCAGAAAAGGTTATAAGGTCAAAAACGGACATCGTCAACCTTACACGGTTCTTCAGGTCTCCAAATTCGCAGGTCAACCGGTAGACGTGAATCCGGTTGCGGAAACCACAAACGAACAACCTACTGAAAATCAGGAGAAATAGTCATGGCACATAAAAAAGGTGTTGGAAGTTCCAGAAACGGTCGTGACAGCAATTCTCAACGGCTTGGCGTCAAGAGATTCGGCGGCGAATTCGTCACGGCAGGAACGATCATTCTTCGCCAGCGCGGCAGCAAAATCTATCCCGGCGACAATGTCGGAATCGGTAGCGATGACACGCTTTTTGCCCTAAAAGACGGACACGTCAAATTCGAGCAAAAAAGCCGCGTGAAAAAGACCGTCAGCATTCTTTTAGACTAATCGTATCCCGCAATTTCCGAAAGGATTTGACCCACTTATCCTTTAAAGTTGCGGGATTACTGTTTTCATTTTAGGGAGGCGATGATGGAAAACAACTCACCGGAATCTTTTCAGGAAACCAGAAAATATCTCAATGAAATCGTTTTGAAATACGCGGATAAATCCACCAAACGATTCTTTAGTTTAGACACTCACGTTTATCAGGACGGCGCTCTGCCCATAAAAACGAAAGAATTGCTCGGTCTTGTCGCATCGCTCGTTCTCCGTTGTGACGACTGTATCAAATATCATCTGTCACAATGTAAAGATGCCAGCGTTTCCGACGCCGAACTTGCTGAAGCGATTTCCATCAGCCTGATCGTCGGCGGCTCGATCACGATCCCGCATATCAGGCGCGCCTTTGAATTCTGGGACGCGTTGAAATAACCGCGATTATTTATAAAAAAGATATTTTTCAGTCATCGCGCGGAACTTTTCATTTTCCGTCTTCCATTTCGCAATCAATTCAATAACCGGCTTGCCGCTGTCGATGGCGAGTTTAAGTTCGTCATTTCCGTAAAGCCGGCCGATGCTTCCGCGCCACGTAAAATCATTCGGATACATTTTTTTCGTCTTTTCGATAATCAGTAACATTGTCGAAATCGGCTTGAACTGGTCGCGGTCGGAGATAATGAGCATAACTCCGCTGCAGAGCTGATTTTCATATTTCGGCTTCGCGGCAACGTTCGGTATACTGACCGGCGTGAAAGTGATCGGTTCGAAACGAACACCTTTGCAGTTCAGCGCATTCAACGAATCGGCGTAGGTTTTAGCATCAATATACGGCGCTCCGAATTTTAAAAACGGTGAATCCGTTCCACGACCTTCAGACAGATTCGTTCCTTCCACCAGACAAAATCCCGGATAGGCGATTGCCGTCGACAGAAACGGCATATTCGGAGAGGGAGCAATCCACGGTAGTTCCGTCTGATCGTACCACAAATTTCGCGTCCAGCCTTTCATCTTGATGACTCTCAGATCGGCTTTCACGCCATTTTCAAGATATGATTCGCAGTTGATAAATTTGGCAAATTCGCCGATCGTCAATCCGTAACGGATCGGCGTTGGATGCGGCCCGACGAATGACTTGAACTTTGGATCGAGCATCGGTCCTTCGATCCGGTCGCCGCGAATTGGGTCAGGCCTGTCCAAAACATAAAATGGAATGCCGTCTTCCGCGGCGGCTTCCATGCATTTCGTCATCGTTGTGATGTAAGTATAAAAACGGACGCCGACATCCTGAATGTCATAAACCAAAACATCGACGTTTTTCAGCATTTCTTTCGTCGGTTTATTGATTTCGCCGTACAGGCTGAAAATATTCGCACCGGTCAGAGAATCGATTTCGTTATAGACATCTCCACCATCCGCTGCCAGCCCGCGAAATCCATGTTCGGGTGCGAATATCGCCGAGACCGTGCAAACGCCGCTGTGATAAAAGAGATCGACGATATGATTTCCATTCCTGTCCCGCGCCGTATGATTGCAGATAATCCCGACCTTTTTTCCTCTAAACATCTCGAAGTTCGATTCAGCGGAGACGTCCAAACCAGTTTTAACGGGATTGGTTTGGCCGAAAGCCTGAATGGAAATCCAGCCGAATCCGGACAAAACGAACCACAAGATCAACACGGATCGGTTTAGGATCGATTTCATATATTTTCTCCTCAATTCAACTGTCCTGAAATGAAAATATTCCCGAATCGCCAGACGGTTTTCCGGAAATATTTTCTAAGAAACGGATTTTATGTATCCGTAAACGATGTTGAATGTTATTCCGGGGATTTGATTGCTTCTACCGGGCAAACGTCAACACAGGACCCGCAATCGGTGCATTTTGACGCATCAATGACGTATTTGTCCGCGCCTTCACTGATCGCTTCAACCGGACATTCGGATGCGCAAGCGCCGCAGCTGATGCATTCGTCTGAAATATTATGTGCCATGATTTTTCTCCTTTATGATTAAACAATAATTCTTCCAAAAATCAGCCGGAATTTAATCAATCCTTTTCCTTAAGACAACATGCCGGATGGAACGTTTTCCCTTTTTTCCGCGATTTTCTTACATTACGGACGCTTTTGGAATTTGACATTCAATTCGAACAAGACGGATTTAACCGACCAATAGAAAGAGCAGGTTTGCATGAACTCCGATTTGACTCAGGAAAAATTACTCCCCGAACCGTCACCTTTTTTTCGCTGGATTGTACTGACCTTCATCAGCCTCGCGATGTTTGGAAATTATTATATCTACGACAGTATCAGTCCGCTGGCCGACCTGCTCAAAGCGCAACTTGGATTCTCGGACAGTAACATCGGAACGCTGAACGCGATTTACAGTATTCCGAACATTTTCATGGTGCTGATTGGCGGCTTCATCATCGACCGAATCGGCACGAAAAAATCCGCTCTGATGTTTTCGACTCTCGTATTCCTCGGCGGATTGATTACGACGCTGAAAGGCGACATCATTGTCATGGCGACCGGCAGATTGATCTTCGGGCTCGGCGCGGAATCCATGATCGTTGCCATCACAACCGTCATCGCCAGATGGTTCAAAGGCAAAGAACTGTCGTTTGCATTCGGATTGAACCTGACGATCGCGCGGCTCGGCTCGTTTCTCGCCTTGAATTCACCGACGTGGGGAAGAATTTTCTATACCAATTGGCACTCGCCGTTAGTCATTTCGGTATTCGCCGGCGCGACTTCCGTGATCTGTTTGGGAATCTATTATTTCATCGACCGTTATGCCGAGCGGAATTACGCGCTGAATAAGGAAGGCTCCACCGATAAAGTCGTCTTCAAAGACATTTTCAACTTCGGGAAGTCGTTCTGGCTGATCACGCTTCTCTGCGTCACTTTCTATTCAGCCATGTTTCCATTTCAGACATTCGCAGTTAAATTTTTCCAGGAAGTTCACGGCACGACGCGAGAAGTCGGCGGTTTTCTTTCCAGTATGCTGACGTTCGCTGCGATGATCTTCACGCCGCTGTTCGGACTTCTCGCCGACAAGATCGGCAAACGTTCGCTATTGATGATGATCGGCTCGCTGGCGATCATTCCCGTCTATCTCTGCATGGGCTATAAAGTTGACATCGCCGGTTTTCTGGGACTGAGCGAGACCATCGCCGTCAATGTCGGCTTTCTGAAAATCCATTACCTCATTCCGACGAACCTGCTGATCCCGATGTCGGTGATGGGTTTCGCCTTCTCGCTGATTCCCGCTGTGATGTGGCCGTCCGTCGCACTTTTTGTCGATTCGCATAAACTCGGCACCGCGTATGGTCTGATGACGATGATCCAGAACATCGGGTTGGCGGGATTCAATCTGCTCGTCGGTTGGGCGAACGATTATTCACTCGCGAGCGTCACGAATCCCGGTGGTTATAAACTCGGCATGTGGATTTTCAGCACGTTAGGATTCTTCGGATGTTTCTTCGCACTTCTCCTCCAGAGACAGGAGAAAAAATTGAGTTGGGGGCAAGCGCACAAAGCCTGAAAACATCGATGAAACCATTGACCATTTCTCACGAAAACCGTTCAATCTATATTCCGGCGCTGATCGTCATTACGGCTTATGTCGCCGCGCAGATGCTGTCCGACATTTCCAGTCTTCGCATCATTCTTTTTTTCGGATTGTCGATGGATGCAGGAACGTTCATCTATCCGATCACCTTCACGCTCCGCGATCTGGTTCACAAACTGATGGGCATCAAAGCCGCGCGGATTCTGATCATCGCCTGCGCGGTCATCAACCTGTTCATGGCGCTTTTTTTCTGGTTCGTATCGATTTTACCCGCCGATCCATCCGTCGGTACGCAGACAGAATTTGCCAAAGTGCTGTCGCCGGTCTGGAGGATCGTACTGGCTTCGATCTTCGCCGAAGTTGTCTCAGAACTGATCGACACGGAAGTCTATCGGCTCTGGATGGAAAAAGTGACGACTAAAAAACAGTGGTCGCGCGTACTGGCCAGCAACGGCGTCAGCATTCCGATCGATTCTATCCTGTTCGCTTTCATCGCCTTTGCGGGACAAATGCCGCTGGCTGTCGTCTGGAGCATCGTCCTGTCCAACGTCATCGTCAAATTCGCCACGACATTCGTCAGCCTGCCGCTGATCTATGCGGTGCCGGAGAGGGTTGATTAGGTTGATTGGGTAGATTAAGTAGATTGGGTAGATTTTGTTATTGGGATGCTGGTTATTGGATGTTGTTTGAAAAAAGAAACCTTCTGAAGGTTGGCCAAATCTATTATTTTGATATTTGACATTCGTCGAATTCATCCGTAGGTTTGACCATGATTGTGACAGGTGAAGGAAAAATGACAAACGGTTTGAAAGCCAAAACCGCAATGTTCACGATCTTTCTTACTCTTGCCACAATCCTCGCCGTGTCTTGCAGGGAGTGTCCGACCGAACAACCAGACTACGATATTTACTTATCTGCCGAAGATGTCTTCTGTACTTCGATAGTCCTGAATGTCACCCTGCCAGATTCCGGGGACGTCAGCGCCTTCGCACTCGACCGGGATGACTCCACCGTAGCGACCTATACCTGCAGCGATGACGATACACTGATCATCGATGAAGACCTGACGCCCGATACCGATTACACCTACCGCGTCCGCTTCATGAATGATGGCAAAACCAAATCCGAATCTGATCCGGTCACAGTCCACACCATGGACACCACCAGCCACGACTTCATTTGGGAGATCGATAAGTTGGGAAACTATGGCAGTTATCTTGAAGACGCCTGGATCGTGGATGAGAATAACATCTGGATTGTGGGCAACATCGAAACCGACAGCGGAACGTACAATGCCGCAAGATGGGATGGTGATAAGTGGAACCTATTGAAAGTGTTATCAGGGTACTCGCCCAATTATGGAATATTTTACTTTTCTGAAAATGACATTTGGGTTACTTCTGGACTTCCAATTCATTGGAATGGTTCTGAATGGACACTTTATCATCTCTGGAATATGGGCGTTCTTGATGATGACGACGGCGGAGTAACTGCAATCTGGGCTTCCTCGCCATCGGATATCTACTTCGTGGGTAGAAACGGTTCCATAGTCCACTATGACGGTTCGACCTTTACAAAGATGGAAAGCGGAACGGATGTGGATTTAACAGACATATGTGGTGATCCGAATGGCGAAGAAATCTGGGTTTGCGGATTCGATGAACTGAAAGGATCTGTTTTGTTGAAAAAAGAACAGAATGAAGAATTTGCAATAATAAACAGCATTACTTCTCAGACCTCACTTGGTCAGCCGGGGGTAATAAGTCATATTTATCAGAGTCTATGGACCGATACAAATATGAACCTTTTTCTGGCGGCCACAGGTCGCGTCTATGTTGTTAGCGCTTCCAGTTCCTGTTCTGTTCAAGAATTAATCTGGTGGGATTATTCAGGTAATCAATATCCACCGCTGACTACGACCATTACCGGTACCAACTCAAATGATATCTTTATTGCAGGATATTATTCATCTATTCGTCATTTCAATGGTAAGAATTGGGCATATATCAGTCCTGAAATAGAAGGAGAAACAATATGGTTTAAAATCAGGGCGTTTGAGAATATGGTTGTGGTTGTTGGTATGACAGGTTCTTATCAGGCTGTTGTCGCCAGAGGGCATCATCAATAATTAAAAAGGAACTATCTTCCCGCCTTGATTGCCAACGAAAGGCTAAACTGGTTTTAATCTTCTCATAACCTTCGGAAGGTTGGACTTTCCGAAAATGACCAATGGCAAATTAATCTAGCTAATCCAACCTTTCATCATTTTCTTTCCCGATAATTTTCGACCGGTAAATATTTGGTTTATCTGGCAGGGTAGTATAAATTTAGCGGTTGTTTTTTGAGTTTACATCAAGAGAAATTACGATAGGAAATTGACGATAAAGGAATCGAATGAGAACGACAAGGCGATTCCCATTATTACCTGACACATCCATGACCGGTGTAAGCAGACCGGCGATTTTCGACTTTTCACTCTATTTGAAACGCCCGGAAAATCGTTATCTTACATGACCGAAAGAGGAGACCATTTGATGGATATAAAACTTGACAATCTGATCGATAAGATCAAAAAAGAAGGCATCGACGAGGCAAAAAAATCGGCGGAAACGATTTTATCCGATACTCAGAAATCCGCCGCCGCGCTCATTGCCGACGCTAAACTGAAAGCCGAACAGATCGTTCGCGACGCCGAGATCGAGGCTGAAAAAACCCAAGCCAACACGACCGCCGCGCTGAAACAATCCGCCCGCGACACAATTTTGGTCACGAAAGAAAACCTGACCAAACTGTTTGACCGCGTTTTCAAAAAGACAATTTCCGATGCGATGACGCCGGAATTTCTCGCCGGACTCATCCGCGATGTCGTCAAACAGACATCCGGCGACGCAAAACCGGAATTCATCGTCTCGCCGAAAGACATCGACAAATTAACCGATCTTCTAGTGCAATCGACGGTAGAAAGCCTGAAAGAACCTGTCGTTCTGAAAGTCGAAAAAGGCATTTCGGGCGGTTTCCGCATCGGTAAAAAAGGCTCCGATGTTTACTACGACCTCAGTGACGAAAGCATCGCGAATTTTCTCATGGAATTTCTGAATCCTTCCGTTCGCGAGATTTTTAAATAGCGATAATGGACAAACACTATTATTTAGTCTCGCAACTTCCTTACCTTTTCTTCGATCGACCGGCGTTGATCGACAGCGCGCGGTTTCTCGCGGAAGCGGAAAAATGGCTCGCGCCGTCTGAATTGGCGTTGTTGAAAAAGATCGACGTTTCATCGACAACGGTTCAGAAGGGCGATCTGCCGGTTGTACGCGCTTTCAAGGAATTTGAAGGAAATCTCCGGCGCGAACTCTGCGAATGGCGGAAAGCACAGAAAGCGCATCAGGATTACAAACTATCGCTTTTCCCGCTTTCGCTGATTAAAGACGGCAATCCGCTGACGGCGGAAAAGAATCTCATGCTTTTGCAGTGGCAGGCGATTGACGAGATGGAAAAAGACCATCATTTCGACACGCAAATACTCGTTTTATTTTATCTCAAACTCCAGTTGCTCGAACGGTTAGCGATTTTCAACAAAGAGCAGGGTTTGAAAAAGTTCAAACTATACACCGAAATGGAAATATGAACAAAAAGACTGGAAAAATTATCGGCGTCAACGGCAACATGATCACGGTTGTTTTTGACGGCAATATCATTCAAAATGAAGTCGGCTACGCGATCACCGGCGAAGAGCGGCTGAAGTCCGAGGTCATCAAAATCCAGGGCAACAACGCTTTCATGCAGGTATTTGAAAGCACCAAAGGACTGAAGGTCGGCGATATTGTGGATTTCACCGGCGAAATGCTTTCCGTCCAGCTCGGACCCGGCATTCTCGGAATGGTTTATGACGGATTGCAGAATCCCCTTCACGAACTCGCCGCGCAATTCGGCTATTTTTTGAAACGCGGCGCCATTCTCGGCGCGCTGGATGCGACGAGGAAATGGATTTTCACGCCAACGGCTAAGATCGGCGACATTGTCCGCGCCGGTTCCGAACTCGGTTATGTTCCTGAGGGCATTTTCAAACACCGTATTTTCGTCCCGTTTGGGTTTCGCGGCGACTACTCGGTCAAATCGGTAATACCGAAAGGCGATTACACGGTCGAAGAGACCATCGCAATAGTCGTCGATAATAAAGGCGGCGAACACGCATTGAAAATGCACTTCGACTGGCCGGTCAAACTCCCGATCACGAATTACCGCGAAAAATATGTGCCGAAAGAACCGCTGGTCACGCAAACCCGCATCATCGACACGTTCTTCCCGGTCGCCAAAGGCGGAACTTACTGCATTCCCGGACCGTTCGGAGCAGGCAAAACGGTTCTTCAGCAGGTGACGAGCCGCTTTGCGGAAACCGACATCGTCATCATCGCAGCTTGCGGCGAACGCGCCGGCGAAGTCGTTGAAACCTTACGTGAATTCCCGGAGATCACCGATCCACGTACGGGTAAATCTCTGATGGAACGCACGATCATCATCTGCAACACGAGTTCCATGCCGGTTGCGGCGCGCGAAGCCTCGGTTTACACGGCAGCGACGCTGGGCGAATATTACAGGCAAATGGGTTTGAATGTTCTTCTGCTCGCCGATTCGACTTCGCGTTGGGCGCAGGCAATGCGCGAACTTTCCGGCCGTCTCGAGGAAATCCCCGGTGAAGAGGCGTTCCCGGCGTATCTCGAATCGCGGATCGCGCAATTTTACGAACGCGCCGGACTCGTTGAACTTTATGACGGCGGAATGGGTAGCCTGACGATCGGCGGAACGGTCAGTCCCGCAGGTGGAAATTTTGAAGAACCGGTGACGCAATCGACGCTGAAAGTCGTCGGCGCATTTCACGGACTTTCGCGAGATCGTTCGAATGCCAGGCGTTTTCCGGCGATCCATCCATTGGATAGCTGGTCGAAATATGAAAGCCTGATCCCGAAGAATCTGATCGATGACGCACGTCAGACGCTTTTCAAGGGAAACGAAGTTCACCAGATGATGCTCGTCGTCGGCGAAGAAGGCACTTCGGTTGATGATTTCATCGTCTATCTGAAATCGGAATTTCTCGATGGCGTTTATCTCCAGCAGAATTCTTTCGATTCCGTTGACGGCGCCACGTCTCCCGAACGGCAGAAGAAAGTCTTTGGAAAAGTTCACGACGTGTTAATGAAGCATTTTACATTGAAGGATAAAAATGAGGCGCGTGACTTTTTCAACACGCTCCGGCAGAAATTCATCGACTGGAACTATATCGACATGAAAGACGACGAGTTCCGCGAACAGGAACAGACAATAACCAAATTGATTGAGGAAAACTCAGGCGATGCAAAAGGTTTATAATAAAATTCTCAGCGTGACCGGCAACGTCATTACGGTCAAAGCAAGCGATGTCGCATACGATGAGTTGGCGGAAATTACAACCAGCCGGGGTAAATCGCTCGCGCAGGTCATCAAACTCGACGAAGACATCGTTTCGCTTCAGGTATTCGCGGGCAGTCAGGGAATTGCCACGAACGACGAATTGCGCTTTCTCGGCAATCCGATGCGCGTGACTTTTTCGGACAACATGCTCGGCAGGATATTCAACGGGAGCGGCGTCCCGCGCGATAGAGGACCGCAATTGACAGAAAACATGATTCAGGTCGCCGGTCCGTCGGTCAATCCGGCAAAACGCATCATCCCACGGAACATGATCCGCACAAACATCCCGATGATCGACGTATTCAACTCGCTCGTCGTGTCGCAGAAACTGCCGATCTTCTCGGTTTCAGGCGAACCGTACAACGAACTTTTAGCACGTATCGCGCTTCAGGCGGAAGTCGATATGATCATTCTCGGCGGGATTGGGCTGAAGTACGACCAATATATGTATTTCAAGAACACACTCGAAGAGGGCGGCGCGCTTAGCCGCTCCATTTTCTTCGTTCACACGGCATCCGATCCGATCGTCGAAGGGCTGATGGTTCCCGATCTATGCCTCGCCGTAGCTGAAAAATTCGCGCTCAAAGGCAAGAACGTTCTCGTCCTGCTGACGGATATGACGAACTTCGCCGATTCGCTGAAGGAAATCGCCATCACAATGGAACAGGTTCCGTCGAACCGCGGTTATCCCGGCGATTTATACAGCCAGCTCGCCGCACGTTATGAAAAAGCGGTCGATTTCGACGACGCCGGTTCGGTCACGATTCTCGCCGTCACTACGATGCCGGGCGACGACGTCACACACCCGGTTCCGGACAACACCGGCTATATTACCGAAGGACAATTCTACCTGCGCAACGGACGAATCGAGCCATTCGGTTCGCTCAGCCGTTTGAAACAGCAGGTGAATAAAGATACGCGCGAAGATCACCGCGCCATCATGGACGGTATGATCCAGCTGTACGCGCAATTCAAGGAAACCGAAGAAAAACGCGCGATGGGTTTCCGCATGAACGAATGGGACAACAAACTTCTGAAATACGGACAGATGTTCGAATCTCAGATGATGGATTTGTCCGTCAATATTTCGCTCGAAGATGCGCTTGATCTCGGCTGGAAAATTCTCGCCGACTGTTTCAAACCGGAAGAAACCGCTTTGAAGTCCGAACTCACAAAGAAATTTTGGCCGAAGGAAATTGACTGATGCCCAAGATTCGTCTGACAAAGAACGAATTAAAAACCCAGAAAGAGGCGCTGAAACGCTACCGGCGCTATTTACCGACACTGGTACTCAAGAAAACGCAGTTGATCCAGGAGATCAAGAGCATCACCCGTACCATTGACACGGTCGAAGCGGAAATCGCCGCCGCGGAAAGAATCACGTCGGAATGGGCAGATGTCTTTGCCGAATCCGTCGATCTGACGAGTTGGCTCCGCGTTCAGGAAATCAAGACGGGAGTCGGCAACATCGCCGGCATCGACATCCGGCTATTTCAGAATGTCGTTTTCGAAGAATTGCCGTATGATTTCTTTACGACACCGTTGTGGGTCGATTCGGCGCTAAGCATCGTCAAAGAACAGATCGCTCGGAAAATCCGGATTAAAATCCTCAATGAGCAGATCGAGACACTGAAGAACGAACTCCGTATCACCGTTCAGCGCATCAATTTGTTTGAAAAAGTTAAAATCCCCGAAGCGAAAGAAAATATTCGCGTGATCCAGATATTCCTCGGCGATGCGCAGACGGCGGAAGTCGTCCGCGGCAAGATCGCCAAATCCAAAATTCAGAAGAAAAGAGAGGCGTCAGCCGCATGATCGTTCCGATGAAAAAAGTGGTTGTCTTCGTTACTAGTTCAGCACGGGACGCAGCCCTGAAACGGTTACGCAAATTGGGGGTTGTACACATCCAGCATTTCAAACCGCCAATGTCGGACGATATCTCAAAGATAGAGAATTCCTTAAGCGCTGTGGAAAAAAGCCTGGGTATCATTAAAGGGTATAATAAGCCTCTCGCGACAGAAATAAAAGAACCTGAAAAATGCCAAAAGTTGGTATTTGATATTTTGGCCTTAGACGCTGAAAAGCAGCAGATAAAATCTCAGATCGAGGAAAAAAGAACTCTTTTGAACTGGTATGATCGTTGGGGAATAATTTCCTTTAAAGATGTCGCTGAATTGCAGGAAAATGGGATATATCTGCGCCTGTATGAAATTGATCGCAGTGTATTGAAAAGCATACCCGAAGGAGCTTGTACTGAGATTTTAAAAGAGGATAAAAATCAGCTCAAGATAGCCTTTATCACCAAATCAAAGAATGTCCGATTAGATATCAAAGAGGAACAGATTCCACGTGAAGATTTTAATACAGTCACGGTAGAGGAGCAGGAAAAAACTTCCAGATTGGCAGAAATTGACCAACTTCTGCACCAGTTGGCTGAATCATATAGTATGATCCAGGGTTATCAACAGGAACTTGAAAAACATCTTGAATTTGCCCGGGTCAGGTCGGGAATGCAAGATGCAGAGGAAATAACCTATCTGCAAGGATACTGTCCTGCTGACGATGTCGAAAAACTAATGCAATCTGCAGCCACAGAAGGTTGGGGCATTATGAGTGATGAGCCCGATGCAACCGACAATCCGCCGACTTTACTGAAAATGAATAAAGTGACTCAGCTGATCAAACCGGTGTTTGACTTTCTCGGGACGGTTCCCGGCTATCGGGAATATGACATCAGCCAGTACTTTCTGGTTTTCTTTGCGCTGTTCGTAGCGATGATCATCGGTGATGCCGGCTATGGTACGACCTTTTTGCTGATCACTATTTTTGCCCATTATAAATCGTCCCAAAAAGAAACACCATTACCGGAATTTTTAAAGTTAATGTACCTGCTCAGTCTGTGCACGATTGGCTGGGGTACCATCACCGGTAACTGGTTTGGGGCCGTGCAGATTGCCGGGCTGCCGCTTTTCAAGGCGTTGACCATTCCGCAGCTGGCTAATTTTCCGGAGTTATTTCCGGATCTGACAGTCAATCCCCAGCAGAAGGTTATGTTAGTCTGTTTTGTAGTTGCGGTTGTTCAACTTGGTTTAGCCAATATTATGAATTTCATCAATAATCTGCCGCATCTGAAGGCCATGGGTAATCTGGGTTGGTTTGGAGTAACGGCGGGTGTTTTTCTGGTCGTTTTAAAATTGGTATTGGGATTTCCGTTACCCTCCTTCACCGTGTCGCTGATTGTTTGCAGTGTATTGGCAGTAATTGTGTTTATGAAGCAGGAGAAAGGGATTAGTTTCCTGAAAGGAGTCGCACTGGGGTTGGGAGATGCCTTTACGACTTTCCTGAATGTGATCAGTTCGTTTTCGAATATTATCTCCTATATTCGACTTTTCGCCGTTGGCATGGCTGGCGTGGCAATTGCCACAAGTTTTAATCAGATTGCCATACCCATGCTCAAAGGTTTTACATTTCCTGCCGGCATTCTGGTATTGATAGTCGGCCATGGACTTAATATCGTTATGAGCATCCTTTCAGTGGTTGTACACGGTATCCGTTTGAATATACTGGAGTTTTCTGGTCAATTAGGAATGGAATGGACAGGCTATAATTATGAACCATTCAAAGAAAAAAATACAAAATAAAACAGAAAGGGAAATACAATGAATATTGGAATGATCGGACCTGCCGCCGCATTGGGATTATCAGCCCTCGGCTCAGTTCTGGGATGCGGAGCCGCCGCCCAGGCTTCAATAGGAGGCTGGAAAAAATGTTTCGCCAACAACAAACCTGCACCCTTTATGCTGGTGGCATTCTCCGGCGCGCCATTAACCCAGACAATCTATGGATTCCTGCTAATGCTTTTTATTAATGGCAGCAATAAAGACCCTCTGACTCTTCTCAGCGCTGGCGTTTTTGGTGGAATGGCGATAGGTTTGTCGGCCGTTTTTCAGGGCAAGGTTGCAGCCCGATCCGCCGATGCCTTAGCTGAAACTGGTAAGGGAACAGCAAATTATTTTATGGTAATTGGCATCGTGGAAACCATTGCCGTGTTCGTGTTGGTCTTCCTGTTGTTGATGCTTTAATCTGTCCCTTTAATAAACCGGTGAACAACTGTGCAATTGGGCAGTTGTTTTATCTTATATATTGTAAACACCCTGAGGTTCAAAAAATCTCGGGGTGTTTAATTTCTATTTAGACAGACCCGCTTCTATCTTTCCTACAAATCTGTCCCACAAACACAGGACGGCTTTTACTTTTATTTCCGTGAATAAGTCGGAGATGTTTTTTATATTTGAACCGGCTGGTTTAAATGGAGAAATGACATGACGAATCTGATGTTTTTTGGCGCAACGGGAACCGTCACCGGCTCGAGATATTTGCTCGAATCGGACGGAAAACGATTCCTGATCGACTGCGGACTTTTTCAAGGCTTGAAAGAACTCCGGCAAAGAAACTGGGATCCGTTTCCAATTCCGCCTGAAAGCATCGACGCCGTTCTTTTAACTCACGCACACATCGATCATAGCGGATATTTACCGCGTTTGGTTCAAAACGGATTCGCCGGAAAAATTTACGCGTCCACCGCAACGGCCGATTTATGCGGGATCATGTTGCCGGATTCGGCTCATCTGCAGGAAGAAGACGCCAGATATGCCAACGCCAAACATTTCACCAAACACAGTCCCGCTTTGCCGCTTTACACGGTCGAAGACGCCAAGAACACGATTGAACTGTTTTCGCCGGTTCCTTACGGTAAGACCATCAACTTAACTCCCAATGTTACTATGACGTTCCGGGATGCGGGACACATTCTTGGTTCGGCATTCATCGACCTTCGGATCAATAACGACGGAACGCAATTCCGGCTTCTGTTTTCAGGAGATCTGGGACGCCCGGCACGTCCGATTCTCCGCGACCCGCATACGGTTTTCGGAACGGATTATTTGGTCGTCGAATCAACTTACGGTAATCATCTGCACGGAACGGAAAATACAGACAAAGAACTCACCCGCGTTATCTTGGAAAGTATCGATCGTGGCGGCGTACTCGTAATTCCGGCGTTTGCAGTTGGGAGAACGCAGGAACTACTTTATTCAATCCGCGAATTGGAAGAACAAAATGCCATCCCAAAATTGCCGATCTACGTCGATAGCCCAATGGCGATCGGTGCGATGAAAATCTTCGAGAAAAACAAAGGCGACCACGATCTTGAATCCAAAGCCAAAGAAATTTCCGGTGTCGATATTTTAAAAACCGACAAACTGCAATTCGTTCAAACTAAAGAAGGCTCGCAGGCGCTGAACGATATTAAAAAACAGGCGATCATCATTTCAGCGAGCGGAATGGTCACGGGCGGACGAATTCTTCATCACCTGTTTCATCGTCTGCCAAATCCGAAAAATACGGTTCTGTTCATCGGGTATCAGGCGGAAGGCACACGCGGCAGAACCATTCTCGAAGGATCGGAAAGCGTGAAAATTCACGGGCAGTATATTCCGATCAAAGCCAAGATCGACCACATCAGCGGCTTTTCCGCTCACGCCGATTATAATGAGACACTCGCATGGTTGTCCAGTTTCAACCAACCGCCGAAGCAGGTTTTTATCGTTCATGGCGAACCGGAAGAGTCGCGCGGTCTCGCCGAAAGGATCGTTGCACAATTCGGCTGGAATGTCGTCATTCCGGAATACGGAAATAGATACGAACTGACTTAAGGAAAATACCATGGACTTATTCGGAAACGAAGAACCAAACGCCCTTCAACCGCCGCTGGCAGAACGCATGCGCCCGATGAAAATCGCCGATTTTGTCGGTCAACCGGAATTGATCGGGAAAGATAAAATCGTCAACAAGGCGATTGCGTCAGGAAAAATATTTTCGATGATACTCTGGGGTCCGCCCGGTTCCGGTAAAACGACACTGGCGCGACTGATTTCAAAAGAAGTCAATGCGCAATTTCACCAGATCAGCGCCGTTTCCGCCGGCGTCAAAGACGTCCGAAACATCATCGATCGTTCGCGGATGAATTCGCGCAATGGAATCGCCACGCTCCTTTTCATCGACGAAATTCACCGCTTCAACAAAGCCCAGCAGGACGCACTTCTTCATGCTGTGGAAGACGGCTCGGTAACGTTGATCGGCGCGACGACGGAAAATCCGTCATTCGAGGTCATCTCGCCGCTATTGTCGCGCTGCCGTATTCTGAAACTCGATCCGCTCAGCGAATCCGATCTGGAAAAAATCCTCCAATCCGCGATTTCGCAAGACAAGGTTTTAAAAAATTACGCCGTCAGCCTCGACGAAACCGCACAGTCGTTTCTTTTGACCAGCGTGAATGGAGATGCGCGAAAAATGCTGAACGCCGTCGAAATCGCGCTGAGTCTTTCAACGCCCAAACCGGGAAATCCGCTCGTCATCGATCTGTCGCTCATGAAAACGGCGCTTCAACAGCGGAATCTTCTGTACGATAAAACCGGTGATTATCATTATGATACGATTTCGGCGTTCATTAAAAGTCTCAGAGGAAGCGACCCGGACGCGGCGGTTTACTGGCTCGCGGTGATGCTCGAAGGCGGCGAAGATCCGCTTTTCATCGCGCGCCGGATGCTCATCTTCGCCAGCGAAGACGTTGGAAATGCCGATCCGCATGCGATGATGCTCGCGGTTTCCGGTTTTCAGGCGGTTCACTCCGTCGGAATGCCGGAAGCCTCCATCGTTTTGGCGCAAATGGCAACGTTCCTTGCATCCGCTCCAAAAAGCAACGCATCTTACATGACGCTGATGAACGCCAGCGCGATCGTGAAATCGGGCGAAATGCCGGACGTGCCGCTTCATCTGCGGAATGCGCCGACCGGATTGATGAAAGCGCTGAATTACGGAAAAGATTACCAGTATCCGCATCAACGACCGGAGCATTTCGTGAAGGAAAATTATTTTCCAAAATCGCTCAAACCTCAGGCGTTCTATCGTCCGACGAACATCGGACACGAAAAATTGATCCGGGAACGGCTCGAAAAACTCTGGCCGGAGCGATATAAATCCGACAAAAAGGAACCTTCCCGCTGAACCCGGACATTTCCTAAAAATTAGGCTTAACTCCAGATACCAAACACCTTGATTTCTCCCGATTCTTGTCTTGGTAAAACGGCTCTAAAACTATAAATTTGACACGGTTGAAAGTGATTTGTTTATGAATTCCATTGAATCTCTTATACTCGGCATTTTTCAGGGCTTTGCCGAATTTCTCCCGATCAGCAGTTCCGGGCATTTAGTCATTTTACAACGGCTTTTCAATCTGACTTCAGACAACATAGCCTTTGAGGTCAGTGTGCATTTCGGAACGTTGCTGAGCGTTATCGCCATCTACTATTCAGATTTGTGGAAAATGATCGTGAGTTTTTTCAGTGGACTTTTTAGTAAAAAATTTCGGCATGACGAATATTTCAGGCTTGCCGTTTTCGTCGTAATTGCAACGATTCCCGCCGGAATAGTTGGCGTTGTTTTCAGCGATTTTATCGAGAGTATTTTTCACTCGGTTCGGTTGGTTGGCGTTACGTTGATGATTACCGGCGTTCTTCTGTTCCTGACGCGATTCGTTAAAATTCAAGACCGCA
The DNA here is from genome assembly GCA_028719225.1 of Fidelibacterota bacterium. Classification (GTDB taxonomy): domain Bacteria; phylum Fidelibacterota; class UBA2242; order UBA2242; family UBA2242; genus 0-14-0-20-45-22. Next base: position 20,982 of record JAQUKI010000005.1, read on the forward strand.
AATTGGGCGGATGGAACAGTGTTTTGATCGGCGTTTTTCAAGCAATCGCCATTCTGCCGGGAATTTCCCGCTCCGGCGCGACGATCAGCGCCGGGCTTTTTTGCGGCATTTCGCGACTTGAAGCCGCGCGGTTTTCGTTTTTACTCTCCGTTCCGGCAGTGTTCGGCGCGGCGATCCTCGAAGGCAAAGACGCGCTTGCATTTGGCGCTCCTGCTCTCGATTTTAAAATTCTCTCAATCGGACTGATTTCTTCCTTCATCGTCGGTTACCTGTCATTGAAATTCCTCCTTAAAATCGTTCAAAGCGGAAAATTCAGTTGGTTTGCGCCTTATTGTCTGCTGGTTGGATTTTTAACTCTATTGTTTTTGTAGGAAAATAATGGCATCATTCGCAGACGATATTCGCTTGATAGAACGGGGAAATCTCCAGCCGGTTTACCTGCTTTGGGGCGGAGAATATTTCCTCGAAGAGCAGGCGATACAGGCGCTGTTTTCGGCATTTGCGGGCGCCGATCCGGCGAGTGTCGAGCGGAAGAATTTTTACGGAGACGACCGGAAAGACGAACCGTTCGTCCAGAGTTTAATCAACTTCGGAATGTTCGCGTCGCGCCAGTTCATTACCTATAAAAATATTCAGAAACTCAACGTTTCTCACCGGAAAAGTCTTCAGCGGTATATAGATTCGCCCGACCCGAACATCCTGCTGGTAATGACGGCGGACAACGAGACAAAATCCGCACTGGTCGATCAATTGAAGAAATCCAAATCGGTTAAGACCATTCGCTCGTTCACGCCGGAACCGGAACAGTTTGCCAGCATCGTTCAGACGGCATTAGTGCGCCGCGGCTACACAATTTCGGACGATGCGATGACGCGGCTCATCACCTGCACCGACGATTCGCTGGCACACACATTTGCCGAGCTGGAAAAAATCATCGTATCCGCCGGTGATGCAAAAGAACTAACTTACGAAATTGTCGATGCCGTCATCGGCGCCGAAAAAAAATATCAGCCGAGCGAATTGCTAAACGCAGTCGCGAATCGCGACATGAAAAAGTCCGTCCAAGTCGCGCTATCGATGATCCATTCCAGCGATGGTATGCCGTTTATCGTCTCGAAACTATTTCACTTTTTTTTCAACGTCTGGGCTTATCCGCACTCGGCAACCTTCAACGGCGACAAAAATCGGCGGAACCAAAAACAGGAAACGGACTTTAAAGTCGGGTACGGAAATTATCGCGAACGAGATTTTGGAAAGATTTTTCAGTGCCTGACCGACGTGGATTTAAAATCAAAATCTGTAAACCTGACAGACGAAGAACTAATCGTACCTCTGTTGTATGAAATCATCAATGCTTAGAATTGGAACGCATGGAAGATAAATATAAAATTACGGACGAAGAACTCATTGCCAGATTCCAAGCGGGCGACGAGAGCGCGTTCGAGGAAATCGTCCATCGGTATTCCGGACGGTTAATGAATTTCGCCTATCGCTTTCTGCTGGACCGCGAAGAATCGGAAGATGTCGTTCAGGACACTTTCCTCAAAGTCTATCAAAACCGGAATGCGTACAAGGAAATCGCTAAGTTTTCAACATGGATTTACACGATCACCGGAAATCTGGCGAAGACGATCCTTCGGAAAAGACGGAACCGGCAACTCTTTTTCTTCTCACGGCTTGGGCCGGAGGAAAAAGACATAGAATTCCCGTCAACCGATAAACTGCCGGAACACACGTTTGAAGAAAAATACGATGACAAAATAGTACAAAAAGCAATCGTGAAATTGCCGGAACAATTTCGCACCGCAATCATTTTAAGAGATATTCAGGATCTTTCTTATGAAGAAATCAGCAATATCGTTGACGCGCCGCTCGGAACCGTCAAGTCCAGGATCAACAGAGCGCGCTTGCGCCTGCAGGAAGAACTGGAATCTTTGAAAAGTAAATGATTTTTTACAGGAGGTGTTCAGTAATTTATGATGAATTGTTACCAGTTTAAGAACTTCATATCAAGTTATATCGAAGAAGACATCAACTTTAATCGTCGAAAGCAGTTCGAGGAACATATGCAAAATTGCCCGACCTGCCAGCTTCTGCACGCCAGCATTTTGCAAAATAAAAAACGTCTGGCATCCCTCTCGAAAATCGCAGTAAGCGATCAATTCATGCACAATCTTCAGAACAAAATCCTCGCCGACCGAAACGCGCGAATCCGGCAATCTTTCCAGAATGGTTTTTCTCTCAAACGAATTCCCTCTTTTGCTTATGGATTTGCAATCGCAGTTCTCGCCGTCGTCACCGTGTTTTTCACTCTGCAATCGCAGGGAACGGATTCGATGAATCCCGGCATCCCACCCGTTGTTCAGGAGCAAATCAATCAGCAACCGCCGGTCGTTTCTCAGCCACGGGCCAAGCGAATCGTCCCTTCACAGCAACCGCCGGTGAATAATGTTCTGGTCGCCGATGATACACGCAGCCAGATCAAACCGGATTCTTCCGACGAAAATGTTCAGGACGACGATCGACCGGTCCGGCACAATCCGGATTATCAGGATAAGATCAGGACGGTCAAAAAGCAGTATTGAAGTCGTCTTAATTTTCGGGTCTCATATATTTCATATTGATTTTACAGACGGTTAATAGTATTTTTACCTGCTATTTTTACGCAAGTTGGAATAAAAATTTTGAAGAGTATTTGGTTCCTTAGTTTTCTCCTGATCGCCGTTTTATTTCTGGTTGTTATCTATCCCGGAATTGAAACGTTGCCGGGTATTCCCTTCGCATTCCTGTTGGTTTTTAAAATACTGGTTTTCGTCGCTTTCTTTTCGATCATTCTCTTCTTATTGATCGAAGTAAAACAACTCACGCATAAAATTAAAACGATCCAGGAAACGGAAAAAGACGAGGCAACCGGAGATCATTCGGATGAATCGCTCAAGGAACTTGGATTAAAAACAGGCATCGATCCCGAGAAAAACTATCAGGAAATGACACGGCAAATTCTTTTACTTGCTCAATCTTCCTTGGTCGCACAAACTGTTTTTATCTATTTTTACAATGAAGCGGACGACGAATACACACTTCAGGAATTTCAGACTGCTCTGCATATCGAGCCAAAGCCATCTTTTCAGGCCGCCAATTCCATTTTCAGCAACTTTCATCAATCGGCAATACCTAAAATATTTTCAAATGAAATTCTGAAGGAAGGGCAGGTCCCTTATTACGAAAAAAATACCCGCGTCGGGACTGTAATGCTGGTCCCGATATTCTTGAAAAAAGGCGTCTATCTCGGTTTGCTCGGAATGGATAGTGTCAGCAAAGAAGCCTGGAGTGAAGACGACACCGAAATGGCAAAAACGTTCGCCGAACTTTATTCACAGACCGTCTGGCAGGTCGATGTCATCGACAAACAGATGACTCAGATGAAATTTTTCGACGATCTTTGCAGGATGAGCAACGAGAGTTCGCTCGGCGTCGATCTGCTCGATCTGTATAAAAAAGCCGGCGCCATTATCAAGAAATTTTATAATTTCGACAAGATGACTTTGGCGACTTTCAAAGAGGAAGAATCCCGTGAATTGCGCATCGAATACGTCGAAGGGCTGGAAGCCGATTATTCCATCGGGCATCTGATCCCGGTTGACGGAAGCCTGTTCAAGAAAGTCGTCGATAACGGCCAAATTCTTTCTTTGCCTGATTACGAACAGGCGGGCATTCAATATCGGTTCAAACCGGACGACCTTCCGCTATTTCCGTTCCGTTCCTGCCTTGGCATTCCGCTGGATTTCGGCAGAAAGCATTTCGGCGGTATTTTACTGGAAAGTTTCAAGGTCAATAATTTTGCCAGCGAAGAAGCGGAAACGTTGTCGTTTCTCGGAAAAAATCTTTCCGAAATCATCAACCGGATCCGTATGCACCAGATCATGAAAGAACTCGCGCTCATCGACGGATTGACCGGCATCTTCAACCAGCGGGCTTTCAAAGAGCGATTCGCAACGGAGATCGAGCGGTGCCGCCGGTTCAAAACTTCGATGACGCTATTCGTTTTGGACCTTGATAATTTTAAGCGGATCAACGATATGCACGGACATTTGTTCGGTGATTTTCTGTTGAAAAAAACGGCCTCGATTATTCAGACAAGCGTTCGCTCAATCGACATCGTCTGCCGGTGCGGCGGCGAGGAATTTGCCGTTATTCTGGTCAACGCCGACAAAAGAAGTTGCCTGACCAGCGCCGAAAGAATCCGCAGTAATATTCAAAACTACTCTTTCGATAAAGATAAAATCAGCGAAAAAATTACTGTCAGCATCGGCATTTCCGAATACCAGATCGACGGCAACGACCTGCAATCGATCTTTTCTGCCGCCGACAATGCGATGTATCAATCCAAACGGGCTGGCGGTAATCGCGTTACAATGTATAAACCAAACTAAGTTAGGAGTCAACTAAACATGGCAAAACGAGTCAGCAAAGGTTTCGGCGATAAAAACGCCAAAGCATTAAAAGACAGCAAAAAACACTGCGCAGTATGCGGCGAACCCATCGAACTGGTCAAACGCATTATGACTGTCACCGATAATGAAAAAAACTCCGTCCGCTTTCAGGAAAAAATGGTCGGTGTCTGCAAATGCAACCGTAGCGAGATTTACAAATAAGATCATCTCCTCACCGATGCGGGAAATCTATCGATCCGAGGAAACGGATGCGATCTACAATGAAACGAACCATCTCACTTCTGTCCATTCTTTTCTTGTTTTTACTGTTCATTTCATCTCTTTCTAATTGCGCTGGTGGAAAATCCGCCATCTCGTCTATCTCCACCGAAATTGCGTCTCCCCAACCAAAAACATACGATTCGCAAGCGCTTGAACATTTCATGGCAGGCGAGTCGTTTACGCTTCAGGGTGATTATGCAATGGCCGCGCTGGAATATCAGGATGCTCTTCAATACGACACAACCTCTTCGACGATTTATCTTTCGCTCGGAAAAGCCTATCTGAATCTGGGCAAATTCGACCGCGGCGCATTCGCGCTTAAAAAAGCCATTCAGCGCAATCCGTCCGATCAGGAAGCACGGGAAATTCTCGCACAGGTTCTTTTCCTCACCGGAAAAACAAAAGATGCTCAGCGCGAATACGAAATTCTGGCGAAAGAACGACCGGACGACCCGGAAATTCAGTTTCAAATCGCGGCGATTTATCTGAAGAACAATCAGCCGGATCGTGCTTTGAAGGTTTACACGGCTGTTTTTACAGCAGATTCATCACGTCTTGACGCCATGGAAAAAGCCGCTGAAGTCGCATTTCTTCAAAAAGATTTCAAACAGGCCGCGAATTATTTTGATATTCTGATCAAACAGGCCCCGGATAACATTGACTACCTTAAAGGACGATCCGATCTTGCGATCATGAACGGCGATCTCAACATGGCTATTGATCTGACCAAACAAGCGCTGACTCTCGATCCGCAGAATTACACCAACCGTCAACGGCTCGGCGACATACTTTCGCGAAGCGATCGGTTCGAGGAAGCGGATTCATATCTCAGAATGATGATCGAATCCTATCCGGACAGCATAGACGGTTACGAAAACTTATCTTTGGTTCTGGTGCGGCAACAACGATATTCAAATGCCGTCGATTTTCTCCGGATCGCCCTCGAAAAATTCCCAAGTTTCCCGGTTTTTTTAATGCTCCAGGGATCTTGCTATTTTTCAATGAAAAATTACACGCTTGCCGAACCGCCGCTCGCAACCGCATTGCAGATCGAACCGCAGAACCTACAGGCACAACACATGCTCGCCAACGTTTGGGACACCGTTGGAAAATACGAGCTCGCCGACAGTCTTTACAACGAAATCATCCAAAACAATCCGGACGATGACGTCGCACTGAATAATCACGCTTACAGTTTGGCCGTTCGGGGCGTCTTGCTTGAGGAAGCCCTGAACATGATCGGCCGTGCATTACAAAAAGAGCCGGAAAACTCATCCTATCTCGATACCAAAGGTTGGATTTTATATAAACTCGGCAAGTTCAAGGAAGCACTTCCGTGGGTCGAAAAATCACTGGGAACTGAAAATGAAAATTCGGAAGTTCTCGAACATCTCGGCGACATTCACAAAAGTCTGAACAACAGCGAAAAAGCACAAGAATTTTATCGGCGCGCACTGAAAATCGATTCGGAAAATGAGCGACTTAAACAGAAACTCGTCACCGAATAGCATTTACTGCCAGCCGGTTTTCGTCATCGCGCTCTGGCTGAGTCTTCAGAGTTGCGCCTCGACAACCGCATTTCACCAAAACACATTCCGCCCTGATTTCATAAATTCCGAAAAACGCATCGAAGCGTTCGATAAACTCGGACAATTAAACGCCGATGCGATAATCGGAATCGATTCGCCAGACGGAACATTTTCACTCCCGGCTGATATTCAGTTTCGGACGGCAGATACGCTTTTCATTCAGATTTACGATCCACTTGGCAGAAAACTCGCATACGTGGAATTGAACGGCGTCGATTATTCTATCTTGCTCCAACGCAACGGAACTTTTTTATCGGGAAGCGACCTGCCGAAAGAACTGAGCGGCATCGAATTGCCTGCTGTTCGCCCGGAAGATTTTAAGCGACTGTTGCTCGGATTGCCGGTTTCATCCCCGTCGGTTCAAACAACTTATTTCAACAATACAACGTACCCGAAATCCGTGATGATTGGGAATGAAGCCGGAACGTGGAAAATCCGCTACCGTTTATACGAATCGGTTAATGACATTCCGCTTCCTTCAGAAATTTCATTTCGGAACCGGAAGGCAAATGTCGAAATACAAATTCAACTCTCGAATTTCTCTCCCACGTTGCGTAAATTCGCGCAGTAATGGAACTATTAACGAAGAGGTTTGAGTGAATTCAGAAGGAAAAAACGGATTGGTCTCGGTTGTCGTTCCCGTCCTGAACGAAGAAAAATCACTCGAAGAACTTTACCGCCAGATCGCCGCCGCTTTTATAAGCACAGATCTGACATTCGAGATCATTTTTGTCGACGACGGCAGCACCGATCGCTCTTTTGAGATCGAGTCGAAAATCGCCGGTGTAAATCCTAATGTCAGTATTATCCGGTTTCAGCGAAATTTCGGGAAAGCCGCAGCGTTGACGGAAGGTTTTCGCATGGCAAGCGGTGAGTTCATCGCCACGCTCGACGCCGATCTTCAGGACGATCCAAACGAGATTCCGGCGATGATCGGTCAGATGAACGGCGGCTACGATCTCGTTTCCGGTTGGAAGAAAAAGCGCAACGATCCGATCACGAAAACTTTTCCATCAAAAATTTTCAACCGCGTCACCAGTTGGATGACCGGCGCAAAAATACACGATTTCAACTGCGGACTGAAAGTCTATCGCCACGAGGTCGTTCAGTCACTGAAAATCTACGGCGGTTTGTACCGGTATATTCCGGCACTGGCACATCTTTCCGGCTTTCGCGTCGGCGAGAAAGTCGTCCAGCACCGCGCCCGGAAGTTCGGTGTATCCAAATACGGCGGCTCACGACTCTATCATGGTTTCTGGGATTTGATAACCGTCCTCTTTTTGAGTAAGTACGAGCGTCGCCCGCTTCATTTGTTTGGACTGCCCGGCATTATCTGTTTTCTCATCGGATTTGTCATTTCGTTGGTGCTGACGATTCGGTGGTTTATGGGACACTGGATCGGTAACCGGCCGGTTTTCTTTCTGGGAATATTATTGCTGATCGTCGGCCTGCAATTCATTTCCATGGGATTGCTGGGCGAGATGATCGCTTTCGGACAAAAGAAAGAAAACACCATCATTAAATCGGTCTCACTCCCGGATTCGACAAAGGAAAACGCTTGCCTGTGAACCGGATGAACTCGAAAACGATCCTTCATGCCGACTGCCGGTTTTTCCTCGGCTACATTCCCTGCCGGTTTCACAAATCCGAAGGCGCACATTGTGAAAATTGCTCTCACTACGACCGGATCGAAGAAAAAATCCTGATCATCAAACTTGGCGCGATAGGCGATGTCATCCGCACGACACCGCTTCTTCAAAAATTGAAAGTCGAACATCCGAAAGCGGCAATCTGGTGGTTGACACTAACGCCGGAAATTCTTCCACCGACCGTCGATAGGAAATTGAAGTTCGATCTCGCTAACACGCTTTATATAGAAAATGTCGATTTCGACTTGCTCATCAACTTAGACAAAGACACAGAAGCCTGTGCGCTCGCCAAAAGAATTTCAGCAAAGATCAAGTTTGGTTTTACATTGATCGATGGCATTCCGTCGCCAATCAATTCTCTGGCTCGGCAAAAATACGTTACCGGTTTGTTCGATGACATCAGCAAAGCCAATACAAAATCCTATCCCGAAGAGATATTCGAAATCTGCGGTTATTATTTTAATGGTGAAAAGTACCAGATCAACCGCGATGGAATTGACGATTCGTGGAAATTCCCTGCGGGTAAAAAAATTGTCGGACTGAACACCGGTTGCGGAGTGCGGTGGAAATCACGGCTATGGCCGGAAGAATACTGGATCGAACTCGCAAAACGTTTGAAAACTTTGGGAAATGAAGTGGTTCTGTTGGGTGGACCTGACGAAGATGAAAAAAATCGGCGCATACAGTCGGCAAGCGGCGCTCTTTACTTCGGCTATTTCCCGCTGAAAAAATTCATCGGCCTGATGAATCGTTGCGATCTGATCGTCACGGCCGTTTCGATGGCGATGCACATTGCGATCGCTCTCGAAAAAAAATTGGTTCTCTTCAATAATATCTTTAATAAAAACGAATTTGAACTCTACGGACTCGGGAAAATTTTAGAACCCCCGGAATGCCGATGCTATTTCGTCGCGGAATGCGACCGCAACTGCATGAAGGATTTGAAAACGGACGACGTTTATGACGCGGTCGTCGAACTGCTCGGCGCGCCGGCCGTTTCTTTTTGACAGGTCAGACAGTTTATGAAAATTACAATTCTGGGCGTTTTTCCGCCATATCGCGGTGGGATCGCTCACTTCAACACACTTCTTTTCCAATCGCTCGGCAAGCGTCACGACGTTTCCGCTATCAATTTTTCCCGCCAGTATCCAAACTTACTTTTTCCCGGCAAAACGCAGATGATCGAAAATAAGTCTGAAGCGTCGGAATTCGCAAACCGGATGATCGACTCGATCAATCCATTTTCATGGCTGAAAACCTCGCGTGAAGTCAACCGGTTGTCGCCCGATTTGCTACTCTACAAATACTGGATGCCGTTTTTCGCGCCGGCGTTAGGTACTATTGCGCGCCGAGCCAAACGAAACGGTAAAACGCAGACACTTTGTATCATCGATAATCTAACTCCGCATGAAAAACGCCCCGGCGACCTGATTCTGAATCGATATTTAGTAAACGCTACCGATCATTTCATCGCCATGTCAAAAACGGTCGAAGCCGATTTGCTGAGCCAAAAGACGGAGGCGAGTTATCGACTCGTTCCGCATCCCGTTTACAGTAATTTCGGCGCGCCAATTCCAAAAGAAGAAGCCAAAAGACGACTGGGCATTTCTGAAAAAAATGTTATTCTCTACTTCGGCTATATCCGAAAATACAAAGGGATTCAATATCTCATTCAAGCGGTTCCAAAATTCGCGAATCGTCTCGACGCGCTCACAATCATCGCGGGAGAATTTTACGAAGACAAAGCGCCGTACCTTCAGGAAATTGAGAAGACCGGGCAATCCGCAAAGATCCGGTTGATCGATCAGTTTATCCCGGATGAACAGGTCAATCTCTATTTTTCAGCGGCAGATCTCGTCGTTTTGCCGTACATTCACGCGACACAGAGCGGCATCATGCAAATCGCACTGAGTTACGAATTGCCTTGCCTCGTTACGCATGTTGGCGGACTTCCCGAAATGGTCGAAGACGGTCAGACCGGCTTTATTGTTCCACCTGAAGATTCGGACGCAATCAGCGAAGGAATTATCCGATATTTTACAAATACCAACCGCGAAATGATTCAATCAAATATTCACGAGAAAAAGAGTTTATACAGTTGGGAGCATTTCACCGAACAGATCGAAGAAATGGTTTCGGAGAAAAAATGAATCCACTCGTTGCCATCATCATTGTCAACTGGAACGGGAAACAGGTGACTTCCGAATGTCTCCAATCCTTGCGAACGGTCGATTATTCACCATTTAAAATTTATGTCGTCGATAATGCGAGTTCCGATGGTTCGGTAGAGGAGATTGTGCAATCATTTTCGGAAGTATGTCTGATCCGAAGCAACGAAAACCGGTTTTACGCTGGCGGTAATAATTACGGATTTCAGATTGCAATGCAGGATAAGCCGGAATTTGTCCTGTTCCTGAACAATGACACCGTCGTCGATAAAGATTTTCTGAAATATCTCGTCAGCGCAATTTCATACGATGAAAAAATCGGCATGGTCGGGCCGAAAATTTATCATTACGATCAACCGGACGTTATCTGGTCGGCTGGTGGATTCGTCAGTTTTTTCAGAGGAAAAACCGGACATTACGGACTTCGCCGCAAAGACAATCGCCGATTCGATCGACAGCGGGAAGTCGGTTATCTGACCGGGTGCGCTCAGATGATTCGGGCGGAATTGTTTCAAAAACTCGGCGGATTTGACGAAATCTATCACATGTATTCCGAAGATGCCGATTTGTGTCAGCGCGCCCGGAACGCCGGATATAAAATCGTTTATGTTCCGGATGCGCATATTTGGCATAAAATTTCATCGTCGTCCGGTGGTGGACTGACAACGTACAAAATCCGCAACAAAATCCGCG
>JAQUKI010000006.1 GCA_028719225.1 Fidelibacterota bacterium
CGATCTGCAGACGCTTGCAGAAGCCGACGATCAGCACCGGAAGTTGTTTGAAATTTCCAAGATTCTGGAAGGAATGAACCGTCATGCATCGACACATGCCGCCGGCGTCGTCATCGCGCCCGGTGAACTGACCGACTATGTTCCGCTTTACCAGCCGACTAACGGTGAAGTCACGACGCAGTACGACATGAAGTGCATCGACCAGATCGGTTTATTGAAAGTCGATTTTCTCGGCCTGAGAAACCTGACTGTCATCGACAATACGCTTATCATGTTGAGAGAAAAAGGGATCGATCTCGACCTCGAAAATATTCCGGAAGAAGATGAAAAAACACTGGCGCTTTTCGGCGAAGGAAACACGATCGGCATCTTCCAGTTTGAATCCGCCGGGATGCGCGATTATCTCAAAAAGCTGAAACCGTCGGGAATCGAAGATTTGATCGCTATGAACGCGCTCTACCGGCCGGGGCCGATGGATATGATCGACCAATTCATTAACCGGAAACAAGGCAAAGAAAAGATTGTCTATCTGGATCCGCTCCTGGAACCATTTTTAAAAGACACTTACGGGATTATCGTCTATCAGGAACAGGTGATGCAGATCGCCAATGCCGTCGGTGGATTCTCGCTGGCCAAAGCCGATCTTTTACGGCGCGCGATCGGGAAAAAACAAACCGAAGCGATGGAAGCGCTATGCAAAGAATTTATTGAAGGCGCAGTTAAAAACGGTGTCAGTCAAAAGACCGCGACGCAGATTTATGCGTTGATCCAGAAATTTGCCAGTTACGGATTTAACCGAAGCCACGCAGCCGCTTATGCCGTTCTCGCTTACCGGATCGGCTATCTGAAGGCACATTATCCGACGGAATTTATGGCGGCCAATCTGACCAGTGAAATTAATACGACCGACCGCGTCGTGATCCTTTCCACCGAAGTCCGGAAAATGGGAATCGAGATTCTTCCGCCGGACATCAATCAGAGCGAAGTCTGTTTTCAACCTGACGGCAACACTATTCGTTATGGATTGAACGCCATCAAAAATGTCGGTGAAAAAGCCGCCGAAAATATCGTCGCCGCGCGAAAAAAGGCCGGGAAATTCCGTACGATATTCGAGTTTGTCGCGGCGCTGGATTCCAAAGCGGTCAACCGGAAGGTTCTGGAAAGCCTGATCGCTTCAGGAGCCGCCGATTCGCTCGAAGGAACCCGCGCTCAGAAAATTGCCGCGCTTGATCTGGCAATGCAATCCGCCCAGCGCATTCAGGATGATCTGGCGAACGGACAGGAAAGTTTGTTCGGCTCAGGAAAGGCCGGCGCCAAATCGCTTGTCTCCGAACCGAAATTGCCGAATGTAAAACCGTGGACCGGCGGCCAGAAATGGGCAAAAGAAAAGGAATTGTTGGGAATTTATCTGACCGGACATCCGCTTCTTCAATATGAGCGCGAGATCGACGCTTTTACGAATTTCGATTTTACCGAAAGTCTCGCAACGTGGGATGGGAAAGTAATCAAATTAGGCGGGACGATTTCCCGGATCAAATCAAATTTTGACAAGAAAAACCGGCCGATGGCATTCATCACGCTCGAATGCCTCAATGGGACGATCGAGGTTATCGCCTTCTCCGACGCATTCGAAAAATCAAAAGAATACATACGGACGGAATTGGCTGTGTTCGTTCAGGGAAAAGTTCAGGTCACCGGTGAAGACAACGCCAAAATCATCGCCGACGAAATCCTGCCGCTTGAATGATTGACGAACCGGAAAACGCGGAACATCCACATTCGGCTGACGACTAAGATCGACCGCGTCACTCTGGATAATTTTAAAAATATTGCCAAAGAACACGCCGGCAATTGCTCGCTCTTTTTTCACGTTTATGATGAAACCGGAAACGGAAAACTGATTCGCTCGGGCGTCATTAAAATCTGTCCGGATGAAATTTTCATGGAACATGCACGCGTCGCTTTTGGCGAAGAAAACGTCTGGGTCGAGGGATGATTGCCGTCATTCAGCGCGCCCGCGAAGCATTTGTAGAAATCGACGGCAAGGTTATCGGAAGTATCGAAAAAGGACTTGTCATTTTGCTGGGCGTTTTTCAGGAAGACGTTGAAACGGACGCCGAGTTTTTAGCCGGAAAAATCGCCGGGATGCGGATATTTTCCGATTCTCAGGGAAAAATGAATTTGTCGGTCAAAGAAATTGCCGGCGGCGCCCTCGTGATCTCACAGTTCACGCTTTGCGGAGATTGGCGGAAAGGACGGCGTCCGAGTTTCATCCACGCCGCGGCGCCGACCGAAGGAAAACGGCTGTATGAATATTTCATCGATTGTCTTAAAAAGGAAAATCTGCCCGTCGAATCCGGGATGTTTGGCGCGATGATGGATGTTCATTTGGTCAATGAAGGACCTGTGACGTTTGTCCTGGACAGTAAAGAAAAATGAGGGAAACATGAAAGTCAGAGAAACCGGCGAATATCGGATGACGATCACGGATTGGCCTGAAAACGAACGTCCGCGTGAAAGGTTGATGGAATCGGGCGCTTTCAAATTGTCCGACACGGAATTGTTGGCTATCATTATCCGCACCGGTTCCGGAAAAATGACGGCGATCGATGTGGCGCGCGAAGTTCTCAACCATTCCGGCGGTTTGAAAAAACTTGGCGAGATGGATTATCATCAAATCCGTGATATGAAAATTCCGGGAATCGGCAACACGAAAGCCGTGACGATCGTCGCCGCTCTGCAATTGGCCAGAAGATTGGAAGCCGCGGAAAATGAAAAACCCGATCCGGTCATTAAAACTTCAGAAGACATCGCAAAAATTTACATTCCGAAATTGCGCGATCTCAGGAAAGAGATATTCATGACACTTTTACTGGCGAGCAATCATCGATTGATCAAAGATACGATTGTCAGCGAAGGAATTTTGAACGCTTCCGTCGTAACACCGCGCGAAGTTTTTCGGGAAGCGCTGGCAGTCATGGCGGGCGCGATCATCCTTATACACAATCATCCCAGCGGTAGTCTGGAGCCGAGTCGAGAAGATATTCAACTCACACGGCAGATGGTCGCTGTCGGAAAGGCGATGAACATTCCGGTACTCGACCACGTTATAATCGCTGGAAACGGTTATCTAAGTTTCGCAGATAAGGGATTGTTACATGAATAATTTTATTGGCGGAATTATTCATGTTTCGTTGTAATATTGAACGCAAACAGAATAGTGTGAGTAAATTTTTGATAAAAGGCTTGTAGAGTGGAAATAACCGAAAAGGCGCGAACACATCTTCTGGAACTTTTGGCGCAACCAGCGAATACCAGCAAAACCGCGCGCATTTTCATCAAAGGCTATGGCTGAAGCGGTCCCCAATTGGGTATTGCTCTGGATGAGAAAAGGCAAAATGACGAACTATTGGTTATCGAGGGGATCTCTGTTATTTTCGACGGCAGGTTCCGTGATTTCGTTGCAGAAAGTAAAATTGACTATCAGCAGAGTTATTTCTATGGAAAAGGGTTGATTGTTCGCGGAGATAATTGTTCGTGTTAGCCGAACGAATCGAAACCGGTTGATTGTGATGGAGGAATAAGATAAATGGCAGTTAACGATAAATATGTTTTGACGAATTATTTAGAAACCAATGTTAACAGCTATCTTTTTCCTTTACTGGCGTGGTATCATTTTGAGGATCAGGATTTAGCTAAAGCCGTCGCCTGCTGCGAAACAGCGATCCGAACACATCCGGATTCCGCTCAGGCACATTACATTATGGCACTGGCTGCTGAAAAGACCGGGAATGTTGAAATTGCCATCGAGCATTTGAAATCTGTCATCGACATCGATAACGGTTATTTACAGGCTTTTTACAAATTGATTGAGTGGGGACACACTCGACTGAGTTCGGAACTGCTGAAATATTGCATAGAAAAAATTGCCGTTCTAAATCCGTTCGATAAAAAGAATCTTGAACGGCTGAAATCCGTTCCGGCTACGATCGGAGAATATCATCCAAAGACAGCACAAATAGGGCAAACACCGGTAGTTGTGCACGGAAAACCATCCGTAACAGCAGAATCCGGATTGAGCAATCTCTTTAAACGCGCAGAAGAACAGATGGCGTCGCAATTTGATATAGATCAGCCGGAAGAAATTGAAGAGGCGAATGTTCACATGGGACCGATCGTCGAAGAGCCGGAGCCGGTCAACATTCAGCCGGAAATTACCAGACCGCCTGCCTCAGGGCCGATTCTAACAGAAGGAACGAAACTTTCGGAAATGTTTGAGAAATTCCGGCAAAAACCGATTGACGAACTTCAAAAGGAAACATGGACGATGCCGGAAGTAAATAACGAGCCTGTTCAGGAGCCCGCGGAAGAAGTTGCTGAATCATTTAATATGGAGATTTCCGGACAATCTGAACCGGAAGAGCCGGAGAGTTTGGATTTTAATCCCGAACCGATGGCCGAACCTGAACCTGAGATTGAACCGGAGCCGATGACTGAGCCTGAACCTGAAATATCTCCACTGAAAAACATGAAATTGGCGGATATGTTCGAGAAGTTCAAACAAAAACCGCTTGAGGAAATTCAGCAGGAAACATGGACGATTCCCATCGTCGAAAAAGAACCGGAAACCGTCGCCCCCGAACCTGTCATTGCCGAAGCGGAAATTTTCAATTCTCCTGCTCCGGCCGTTCCCGAACCGCCGGTTGTTTCCGAGGAAGAGCCTGTCGTCGAGAAAAAACGACCCGCTCCGAAAAAATCCACTAAAAAACCGGCTGCCAGGAAACCGGAGAAAAATCAAGCGAAAATCGAATTGAAAATTCCAATCCCAACGATGACATTCGTCGAGGTTTTGAAGAAACAGAAGTTATACGATCAGGCGCTGCAACTCCTCAATGTTCTTGAGACAAGAACGACCGATCCGGAGAAAATCAAAAAAGCGCGGGAAGAAATTTTACTTCTGAAATCCGAAGAAGAGGCTGGATAAAAACCGTTCGAAGAAACGGATTGTTTTAATTGCCGATTAACTGTTTTCTTTCGGCGGATTGAGCAGGATTTCTGCCTCGATCGGAACGGCTTGTTTAAGCATCGCTCCGACGGAACAATATTTTTCCTGTGAAAGTCGGACGGCTTTGCGAATCGCATCCGTGTCTAATTTTTCGCCCCAAAACAAATACCGAACGGTGATTTTCGTGAAGATGCGCGGGTGTTCGTCGCGTCTTTCAGCCTCGATGTCGATTCTGAAATCATCGATGGGCGAGCGCATTTTCTTCAACAACGATTCGACATCCATCCCGGAACATCCGCCCAGTGCAAAGAGCACCATCTCCATTGGCTTTGGCGCGGCATTGCTCCCGCCGAATTCCTCTGTTGTGTCCAATACGATCCAGTGGTTCGATTCGCCTTTGGCGATGAAGGTTGAGTCTTTCGCGCGAAGGATTTGTACTTTCATGGTCGATCCTCAGTCGTTATTTATGATCTATTTTTGTGTAGTGTTGCCGGACATGGAAAGAATCATTTAGAATGCTCGGATTTTTTCGGTTCACATAAATCCAGTTTGAGAAACAGATTCCGCGTGACGTTTTCAGGCGCACAATCACAACTGTCGGCTTTTTGGTAGATTTCGACAGTCTTCTTGATTTTATCGATGAAAATGTCACAATTGTGGCATTTTTCTATGTGCTCTTTGATGATCTGACAAGGTTCGGAATTTAGATCTCCGCCGAGATAATCGCAGACCTTGTTAATCAATTTTGGATCGCATTTCATATTATTGCTTCCGCTTTCACGAGGTCTTCCAGATGATCTTTCAAGAAATTTCGGGCGCGCATGAGCCGAATCTTGGTGTTGGAAGGTGTAATATTGAGAATTTTAGCCGTATCTTCCGTCGATAGTTCATGGAGATCGCGAAGAATAAAAACGGTACGATACATTTCCGGAAGCTGTTCGATGGCCGAATCCAGTTTTTTCCGGAATTTCTTCCTGCTGATGTGGTCGTAATCGATCGCCGGCCACTCCTGCGCTTCCATAGAACTGACACGCTCGATGTCAGGATCGTCGATGGAAACGTGTTGATATTTGAACGGCTTGGTCTTTAGGTGTCGCAGTCCGACGTTGACGGCAATGCGGTACAGCCACGTGTAAAATGACGATTTCATTTGAAATTGTTTGATCTTTTTGATCATGATCAGAAATGTTTCCTGAAGAACGTCCTCTGCATCCTGTTCACTGCCGGTCAATCGAAGTGCCAGACGGTAAATCCGGTTGGTGTAAAGCGAAACGAGTTGAGAAAGCGCCGCATGGTCACCCATTTGTGCTTTTCTGACAATCTGTGCTTCCTGTTCCGGTGCGATTTCCAAGATAGTGCAATTTATCGAAAGTCATGTTAAATTCCACCAGAGAATTAAAAACCAAATGTTTCCATTAGTTGGGACAACAACCTATTCAACACAATTTTTTAGATAAATGAAGATTAGAATCGTTACACGAACGGTCAGCGGGAAAAATCAGCCCTGACAGTCAGTGTTTGGGAAAAATCGATTTTTCCTTCGATAAAATGCAAGCCCAGCGAACAATCTGTCTGGACGGTAGGAATTCGGATGACGTGAACGATTAAATCGGTTCTGGCATAACTTTTTGCACCGAAGAATCTATCGCCGAACAAGATTTTCTGTCGTTCGCCTAAATAAAATGTACCGGCGAATGCAAATCGCCCATGTGAAACCATTATTTCAGAATACCAGCCACGCGCCGAATACCAGTCGGAAACATGGCGCGACCTGTCGGCGCTCATCAAAACGCCACTGGAGATTTGAAGAGTGTCCAGAAAACCGGCATTTCCGTTTTGCCAGCCGATTTTCAGTAAAGCCGCCACGTTGTCGCGGATATGTTCGTCCGCCGGTGAAGGAGATGACAAAGCGAAATGATTGACAACCGTATAATGCGAAAGTGAAAATTGTCCGATCGTCAAATTTCCGGAAAAGCCGGTCATGAAAATTTCGCGCGTATGTTCACTTTGACAACTCATCCAGTCTAACCAAAAATTTTCAGAGATCCTTTTTCCGGAATAATTCACATAAAAACCTTCGATGTTCGGTCTAAAATAGTCGAGCGTATCGGTCAGCAATGCCAGCGGATAATGCAGCAAATCTCTTCTTGGAAAAACGCCGACCTGAAAGTAGAACGGCTCGCGGTTGTAGCGATAGTTCATTACAGTTTTCAACGGATGATCGTCGAACCGGCCGCCCAATTCATAAATATAATCCAACCCAAAAGCGATCTCGTGCGACGGTGTGATTTGGAAAAAAGCCGTTGTCATGAAATCCGAGCCGATATATGTTTTCGGCGTCTGGACGGAATTGTAATATTCCCGATTATCCAAAAAACCATGATAATTCGCCTCCCAGCGGACATTGCCGGCTAATAAAAATGTCGTCAGGATCAATAGGATTGGCGATGAACGGAATAGTTTCGTCATAATATATTTTCCTCTTTTACAGGCGAAGAAGAAACGGATTTTTCGATCTCCTCGGCGTGAAATGAACTGCGCACCAACGGTCCGGAATAAACCGCCCGAAAGCCGAGTTCCAGTCCGGTTTTTTCATAAGATTTGAATTCATCCGGCGTTACATAACGTGCAACCGGCAGATGGTTTTTCGTAGGTTGCAGATATTGACCGATCGTGAGAATATCGCATTCTGCCGTTAGTGCATCTTTCATTAATTCAAAAACCTGCTCACGTGTTTCGCCGAGTCCGACCATGATGCCGGTTTTGGTGACAGCGCCGCGTTTTTTTGATTCAGAGATAATTCGGAGAGAACGGTCATAATCCGCCTGCGGACGGGCAACCGGATAAAGCGAACGGACGGTTTCGAGATTGTGGCCGAGAATATCGGGCTTAGCATTTAACACAGTTTCAATGGCGGCAGAATCGCCGCGAAAATCCGGGATCAGGACTTCAACCTTACAACCGGGATTCTGACGCCGGATTTCGCGAATCGTCTCCGCCCAAATGGCGGCGCCGCCATCCGGCAGATCGTCGCGTGTTACCGACGTGATCACGGCGTATTTCAAGCCCATCATTTTTACAGCCTGTCCAACTATAGCTGGCTCATCCGGATCGACAGGTAACGGGCGCCCGGATTCGACGGCACAAAACCGGCAATTGCGGGTGCAGGTATTTCCGAGAATCATCAACGTCGCCGTGCGCCTCTGCCAACAGTCGCTCTGATTTGGGCAACACGCCGACTGGCAGACCGTGTGAAGCCGGTTATCGCCGACAATCTTGCGCAGATCGCGGAAATCGTTATTGACCGTCAATTTGACTTTCAGCCAGTCCGGTTTCATTTTTCACCACGAATAAACATAAATTGTCTAATGAATTCTTCGACGACGGCCGCCTTCACTTCTTCTATCGAAACTGCCGGATTCAGGTCGCACATTCGCGTCACACCTTTGGTCGCAATACCGCATGGAATGATTCCGCTGTAAAAAGAAAGATCGGTGCTGACATTCAGCGCGAAACCGTGCATCGTCACCCAGCGCGCGACCCGCATGCCGATCGCGGCAATTTTCTTGTCGCCGACCCAAATGCCAGTCAGTCCCTTGATTCGTTCGGATTGAATGTTGAATTTCGCGAGCATCCGGATTAGTAATTCCTCAACGGAATTAACATACCAGGCGATACTTTCTTTATGATCTTTCAAGTTAAAAATCGGGTAGCCGACTAATTGTCCCGGCCCGTGATAAGTAATATCACCGCCGCGATCGACGTTGAAGATTTCGATGCCGCGATTTTTCAGATACTCCTCAGAAGCAATCAGATGTCGGGCATCGGCATTTTTTCCAAGCGTGTAAACGTGCGGATGCTCGACCAGAA
This sequence comes from Fidelibacterota bacterium, assembly GCA_028719225.1. Taxonomy (GTDB): domain Bacteria; phylum Fidelibacterota; class UBA2242; order UBA2242; family UBA2242; genus 0-14-0-20-45-22. The sequence goes on from JAQUKI010000006.1 coordinate 8,876, forward strand.
TCAGCGTATCAGAAATTTTACCGGCGAGTCGGTCGGCGTGCAATCGTTTTTGAATTTCCCATGTCTTACCGTAGGGACATAATCCGAGGTCGATAACGTCTATTTTTTGCGCTGAGGACGCGGAGAATTTATTATTCATGTTTTATTGATGAATCGCCTCGCCGAAAGCGTCGTGCACAGATTCGCTAATTGCTTCGGAAAGCGTCGGGTGCGCGTGAATGGATTGCTTAAATTCATCGAATGTCATTTTGCGAGTGACGGCCAGTGTCAGTTCGGATAAAAGTTCGGTGGCTTCAGCGCCGATAATGTGAGCGCCAATCAAATCTTCTGTTTTCGCGTCGAAAATGACTTTGACGAAGCCGTCGATTTCTCCGGATGCAATGGCTTTGCCGTTGGCGCGGAACATGAACCGGCCGGTTTTAATCTCGTGGCCTTGTTCCAGAGATTTTTTTTCGGTCAAACCGACGCTGGCGACCTGCGGCTGGCAATAAGTACAACCCGGCATTGCGGAATAATTGACTGGTGCGGGATTTTTTCCGGCGATGAATTCAACCGCGTGAATACCTTCCGCCGATGCAACGTGCGCCAGACATGGATTGCCGATCACGTCGCCAATCGCGAAAACACCCGGAATATTCGTCTGGAAATGTTCATCGACTTTTATCCAGCCTTTCTGTACCTCAATCCCTAGATATTCCAAGCCAAGATTTTCGGAATTCGGTTGAACGCCGATGGCCATCAATGCATATTCCGCCGTGAGCGTTTTCTTAACGCCGTTCGCGTCGATGACGACTTCCACGGAATCATCTTTCGACAGGACGCTTTCGACTTTTGCGCCGGTATGAATGCCGATTTGCCTTTTGCGAAACGAGCGCGTCAGTTCCTTCGAGATTTCTTCGTCCTCAATCGGCAAAATCTGCGGCAACATTTCGACGATATTCACTTCCGCTCCGAATGAATTGTAAATATAGGCGAATTCGACGCCGATCGCTCCTGCGCCAATGACGATAATGGACTTCGGGATTTGCGGGAGAATCATCGCTTCACGACTGCCGATAATACGATTTCCGTCGATCGTCACTCCCGGAATCGAGCGTGTCCGTGCGCCGGTGGCAATAATGATATTTTTCGAACGAATCTGAATAGTAGAATTATTGTCCGGATTCGTGACTTCAACAGTATTGGCATCAAGGAATTTTCCGGAGCCCTTGACGATTGCAATTTTATTTTTCCGGAAGAGAAATTCGATGCCTTTGGATAGGCGCGCGGCGACATCGCGGCTGCGTCGGACGACTTTTCCGAAATTGAGTTCCGGTTGCGAAATCGTGATCCCGAATTCGCCGAGCGAGCGCAGGTTTTGCCAGACTTCGGCGTTTTTAATTAAAGCCTTCGTCGGGATACAGCCCCAGTTCAGGCAGATTCCGCCCGGTTCGGCTTTCTCAACCACGGCGACGTTCATCCCGAGTTGCGCGGCACGAATGGCGGCCACGTATCCGCCGGGACCGGAACCGATGACAATTAAATCATAATTTTCCATCTTCAGACCTCATTATTTATCAGCGCATTTTTCAATGCGGCAATTTCCTTTGCAAAGTTCTCATCGCCGCCGGGCGTTTCGAGAATCATCGGTAAAGCGGCAAAGCGTTCGTCCCTGACAATCCGCTTAAACACCTCCCAGCCCATCAATCCCTCGCCGAGATTGGCATGGCGGTCGATGCGCGATCCGAGCGGTTTCTTACTGTCGTTCAGGTGGAAACACTTGAGCCGGTCGAGTCCGATAATGTCATCAAAACGTGCGAACGTCTCGTGATATTTTTCAGTAGCGCTTAAATCGTAACCGGCCGCGAACGCATGACAGGTATCGAAGCAAACACCCAGTCGTTCGGGATGAACCGAATATTCGATGATTTTCCGCAATTCCTCGAAAGTGTTGCCGACGTTCGTGCCCTGACCAGCCGTTATCTCCAGCAATAACATAGAATGACATTCCGGCGTTTGTTCAATGACATAGTCGAGACTCCCGGCGATTTTCCGCAAAGCATAATCGACGCCCTCGCCCATGTGCGAGCCCGGATGAAAAACGATATAAGGAATCTGCAAAGCCTGCGAACGCTGGATTTCCTCGATGAATGCCTTGCGTGAAAGCGCGAGTTTAACGGCATCCGGACTGGCAAGATTGATGAGATAGGAATCGTGTGCGACTACGACAGTAATCTGATGAAGATTTCGTTCCGCGCTGAATTTCTCGGCCGTTTCCGGCGAGACGGGAATACCTTTCCATTGCATCTGGTTCGATGTGAAAATCTGGATTGCGTCACAATCGAGTTCGTGCCCGCGAGCCGGAGCTTTTTCCAGACCGTTTTCAACCGAGACATGACAACCGATGAATGGCATTGATTAGTGACGAGTGATGAGTGACGAGTGACGGGTTTGGCGGAGTAAAATCATCTGCTGATAAGTTTTAAAAATTCATCCCGCGCCTGCGATTCGTCATGCAATTCGCCGAGCATGACGCTGGTCGTGATGTTGGAGTTTTGCTTCTCGACGCCGCGCATTTGCATGCAGAGGTGGCGGGCTTCGATGATGACGCCGACGCCTTTCGGTTCGAGCGCATCGTTCAGCGCCGTGGCGATCTGTTGCGTCAACCGCTCCTGAATTTGCAGGCGTTGGGAAAAGGCAGTGATAACGCGCGGAATTTTGCTGAAACCGATGATTTTCCCGTCGGGAATATAGGCGACGTGCGCCTTGCCGAAAAACGGTACGAGATGATGCTCGCAGAGACTGAAGAAATCGATGTCCTTCACGACGATCATCTGGTTATATTTCTCATAAATAAGCGACTCTTTCAGCATGGCCGGGACATCGACCTTGTAGCCCTGCGAAACGTGTTCCCAGAACTTTGCGACACGCGCCGGCGTTTTCAGCAACTCCGACCGGTCGGGATTTTCGCCGATATTGATAAGCAGATTGCGGATTATTTTTTCAGTTTGCATTGTACCTCAGTTACGAGTTGTGAGTAATAAGTTTACAGTTCATAGTTTAGAGTGTGCAGTTTTTCATCACGCTTTACACGTCACTCGTTACTTGTCACCTGTCACTTGTCACCTTTTAGCGCAGAGGGACAAATGTCGTTCAGGACGCACTGGCCGCACTGCGGACGGCGTGCAATACAAACCGCCCGGCCGTGTTCGATCAGCAAGTGGCCGAGCATCGTCCATTGTTCACGGGGAAATTGTTGCATCAAATCCTGTTCGATTTTCTCCGGGTCAGCGTTCTTCGTCAACCCAAGCAGATTTGCTAAGCGTTTGACATGCGTATCAACCACGACGCCCGGCACGCCAAACGCATCGCCCAGCACAACATTGGCGGTCTTGCGCCCGACACCTTCGAGTTGTACCAATTCGTCCAACGTTCCGGGAATTTCGCCGCCGAATTTAGCCACGACCGACTGCATGGCGGATTTGATGGCTTTGGCCTTGTTATTGAAAAATCCGGTCGAGCGGATGTCATTCTTTAATTCGTCGAGATCGGCGTCAGCGAAAGCCTGCGCTGTCGGATATTTCCGGAACAATCCCGGCGTGACCAGATTGACGCGCTTGTCGGTGCATTGGGCCGACAGCATCGTGGCGATCAGTAATTCGCGCGGATTGACATGGTTCAGCGCGCAATGCGCCTTCGGATAGGCAGCGGAGAGACGGGAGAAAATGTGAAGCGTTTTTTCACTCATTGTCAGACGGTATAAATTTTAGATGTTCGAAAATACCAACGATTCCGTCGTACCATTCGAAATAATCATTTTCAAGAGCCGCATCTGCGACAAGTTTAAGTTCGGCCTGTGTCAGCTTTCGATCTAATTCCTGTTCGGCAACAGTCTGAACATCTGCGATCTGAATCGAATAAATAATTTTGTCGCTTCGCATTTATCTCTCCTGAATATATCTAGTAAAATACTGATCTATTTCTGGACGTAATTCAATACCAACACGTTCAAAACAATCCAGTAATTGATTATATGCTCCTTCGCCACCTAAGAAATCCCAAAATTCATCAGCTACTTTTAATTCTTCTTTGAGATCAAGCATTCCTCTCATTGTCCAGCGGCTATAGGATTTTGGTTCATACGGATTATAAGGAATTGCAATGAATGATTGAATGCTTGCTTGTGGATTCGATGCAAGCGCTGATGCAATCCATTCTAGAAGCGTTCTTTTAAATTCTTTAAATCCACCAGCGTTTGGTTTCGCTGTCTTAAGATCAAAGAAATATATCGTTCCATTATGAGCGATAAGTTTAATATCAACCTTAGTGAGTTTAACAGTTTTCATTTCTCCTTGTCTACAAACCGCTCTAATTGCATTGATTTCATCTGGTTTGTTTGGGGATAAATTAGCTGTCGCTAAACCGTCCATTATATTCTGAATTACCTTGTGCGCCTCTGATGAAATTTGTGATCCCGCCGTCTGTTGTGAAGCCGCGCTTGCGAAGTTTGATGACGCAAGTGCTAATGCAACTGGTTCAAATATACTTGTTCCAAAATTCGTGTTTAGGGAATGTATAAAAGAAAATAACGCCATTCTGTCTTTGCCTAATAACCTTGTATGGAATGGCATTAATGCTGGCTCGGGATTATAATTCTGAAATTTATGCCTGAGGCTATTTCTCAGAATATTTTCAATGGTAGTAATTTTTTCTGTTGATAGTGGCAAAGTTCGCCTCCATTTATTTTATTTATTCTGAACCCGTCATATGAAAAATGATCTCTGAATATGCTCCTTTATCTTTTTCTGAACGGTTTAATACTGGCCGTCGATAACGATTAACTATCTTCATTCCTGCTTTTTCCGCAATCATAGGATAAATACCATACTTATCATTAGCCACGAGAAAAACGTTATAGTCAGGCTTCAAGAATTTTTTACAGTTGATTAAAGCATCGGAAATACCCTGGACGTAAGATTCCCGCGCTTCTTTTCCATTTCCTTTGTAAAGAGGGCCAATTTCCGACTCATCGTTTCTCTCGAATCTGAACAAATCGTATGCATAAGCATGTTGTTCGTGATAATCGATAAGACCGACATACGGCGGACTTGAAAAAATGCCATCGATTTTTTTATTCCGCACCAGACTTGCCAAATCCAGGCATTTGTTTTCAAGTTTTCCGACAATATCAATTACTCTGGAATCACCGACGAGACAGTATTGACAGGTTTCGGTTCTCAGTTTATTAAAAGTCGATAACCTGACGATAGTGTCTTTGCTGTATCTCTCCCACCAGTTGAGAATTGTGAAAAGTGGTTTGCAGATTTTTCCGTGCTTGGCACAATAGTATGTCGTCGTCACCGGTTCTATTAAAGTTGCTAAATCTGTATGAGTCGTCGCACGGCAAGAGCGGATTGTTCTGCTGAAAATGATACTGATTGCTTTTTTTATATCGATGTTTTGAATTGATTTAATTTGGGTGAAGACAAAATCTATTTCGTCCCGTATCGGCTGTAGATACCATTTTTCGAGGAAATTGCTATCGAACGATTGTTTTAAAGCGATACCGTATTTTTGGATCAATTTCCAGTATGTCGTTAAAAACTCATCGGATTTCATCTGACCGTAAGAATTCTCATCGATCTCATTCCGCAGAACTTTTTGCTTATATTCGGGAGACGGGAAAAATTCGTTGTCGAATGAAGATAATGTTTCGGTAAGTTCGGCATCGAACTGAAGGATATTTCTCTTTAAATGAAATGCGCGAAGCGAACGCGTAATTTTTTCAATTTCTTCCCGGAGAGCAAATAGATTGTACTTTCCGATTTTCACATTGCTTATCAGTGCATTGAAAGCGGAAATATCAATCCCGATCGCATTCATCCCTAGTTCGTTTGATTGAACTAAGGTCGTTCCGCTTCCACAAAAAGGATCAAGAATGATGTCGCCTTTGTGGAAAAATACATCCGTTTTGAATTCATCGGTATGATCGTCTATAAAGTACTCAACCAACTGTGGGATGAATTTTCCCTTGTAAGGATGAAGCCGGTGGACGTGCTTCGTTGTGTCGGCCTCCTTCAGGAAATCAAAACTCAGATGCCAATTCAAGTCTTCGCCTAATTGATTTTTCCAATGAACCTCACGCCTACCAAAATACGAATCATAGTAGTTTTTCAACTCTGAAATATCCACGGATAAGGAGCCATTGTTTTTGGCTTTATTGATTCGTCCGTAATTGACTAAATATGCAATGTTGGATTCTGTGACGTTTTTCTTCAGGTAATTACTTGCCCACTGACTGGCATCTTTTAAAGAACGAATTTTATCTTCAGTCTCGAATATTGTTTCCATTTCACTCATTTCAATTCACCTTTTTCTACCTGTAATTTGCCTCATCCGGGCGCATCAATCAAGCGCTTTTTAATCGTCGTCATCGATCTTTAGGATGCTGATCGTATCGTTCTCTTTTTCGATAAAAGCGGCGGCGATAGCCGGATCGTGCGGAAAAATAATGCGCCAGTTCCCGGCAACGACTCTCTGTACGATGCGTTTTTTCTCTTCGATGAGTTTGAGCGGCTGAAGGTCGTAAGCGCTGATCCATGCCGTCGGCAGGTGAAAAACGGTCGGGAAAAGATCGCCGCAGAAGAAAACCGGCGCGCGGTCATCATGAATCAGAACGTGTTGCTGGCCGGGCGTATGACCGTCGGACGTCAACAATTCGATGCCGGGAAAAATCTCCGTTTCGCCGTCGAGCAGGTGCAATTTTCCCATCTCGAAAAGCGGGTAAAAGTTTCGCCGGATGTAGCTGGCGCGGTCGATCTCGCACGGCGTATTCGCCCAATCGAAATTGGTACGCTGGACGTGATAAACGGCATTTGGAAATGCCGGGAGTGGTTCATCTCTCGCAAAATTCAGCGCCCCGCCGGTGTGGTCGAAATGCAGATGTGTGAGAATAACATCGGTGATCTCATCCGGTTGGCATCCGGCGTCGTTAAGCGCCGTCGCCAAATTATCACTCCCGGCTTCGATCCGGTAAATTTTACGTAGTTTTTCCTGAAGATGATTGCCGAGACCGGTATCGACCAGAATCCGGCGACCGCCGCTGGAAATCAGGATCGAGCGCGTGACCATCGCGACACGGTTGAATTCGTCTGTGGCGACTTTTTTCTGCCAAAGCGCTTTGGGAATCGGGCCGAAAACAGCGCCGCCATCCATCGCCATCCGTCCGGTTTCCAGGATTTGGATTGTGTAACTTCCGGCGATCAGCGTCGTCATTTTTCAGGTTCGATTTGGTTGAATAAAAATCCCTGATGTGTACCGCGCCGTGTCAGTTCGGCTAAAATCCCTTCGATGATTTCGCTTTTGGAGAGATTCCAGACGGGGGCGACCAATGTGCCGGTTCTGGCTTCACCGCAAAGCCGTTGAATGGAAATGTCCGGGCGCAACCTTTCGAGAAAATCGCAGACGAGCGTGATCCATTCGTTTTCAGAAAAGACGCGGAACGGTTGTTCGGCATAAATTTTGGCGAGCGGGGTGGTTTTTACGACATGCAGATGATGGATTTTAAGTGCGTCGATATCAAGAGTGTTCAAAACATCGACGGTGGCGAGCATTTCTTCCGGCGTTTCCGTTGGGAAGCCGAGGATCAGATGACCGGAAACATGCAAGCCGTGATCTTTTGCCGACTGAATCGCCCGGCGGGTAACATCAAACGTATGACCGCGTTTTGTCCATGCCAACGTTTTATCATAAACCGATTCGATTCCGAATTCGACGGAAATATATGAATCGCGGTTCAGATTTTCGAGCAATTGAAGGATCTCTTCCGAAACGCAATCCGGTCGCGTGCCGATGCAAAGGCCGATGACATCCGGAAGTGCAAGCGCCTCACGGTAGAGTTTTTCCAATTTATCGACTGGCGCGTATGTATTGGTAAATGGCTGGAAATAGCATAAAAACTTTTTGGCTTTGTGAAAATGCTGAATCATCTCCATGCCGTTTTTCACCTGATCCGAGATCGACGGCAGGATTTCTGTCCGCGTGGGTGCGAAACTGTCGTTACTGCAATACAGGCAGCCGCCTACACTTTTACTGCCGTCACGAGTCGGACAGGTGAATCCGCCGTCAACAGAAACGCGATAAACGCGCGTCTGAAAACGGTCGTGCAGGTAGCGGCTATAATGGAAATACTTTTCTTCAATGGGAAATGGAAGAGTCATAGAATCCTTCCGGGAAAAGGCGCTGTTGAAAGTCTCGTCGGAAATTTGTTCGTAGAAGTATCGTTATGATTGGCAGAGAACAAAACAGTCGATCACCGATTGATATATTGGTAAATTTCTTCAGTTGCCGTTTCCATCGTGAAAGGAGTCTGATTGCCGGCGGTCATGTCCTTCAGGAAGACGATATTTTTTTCAATTTCATTGTCGCCGATGATGACGACCCATTTTGCGGCCTTTTTGTCGGCTTCGCGCATCTGAGCTTTCATGGATCGGCGGAGAAAATCCGTCTCGCAGGCGATTCCTTTTTTCCGCAGGTCGGCGGCAAGAACAAAACCCCGGCGACGCGCTTGCTCGCCCAGAGAAACGATAAAAAGAAATGGCTTTTGCGATTCGGGAATTCCGCCGATCTGATTGAGGATCAGAAGCAGTCGCTCCATTCCGGATGCGACTCCGACGGCCGGCGTCGGTTTCCCGCCGAGATCTTCGACCAAATGATCGTACCGTCCACCGCCGCACACGGCATCCTGCGAGCCGAGGAGCGAACTGGTAATCTCGAACGTTGTCCGCGTATAATAATCCAGTCCGCGCACTAACCGGTTGTCGATCGAATAAGGAACGTCGGTCAGATCGAGCAGATGTTTCACTTCGTCGAAATGAATGCGGTCATCTTCGGACAAATGATCTAAGATCGACGGCGCGTGATTGGCAAGAATTTGCTGGCACGATTCGGCTTTGCAATCGAAAAGTCGGAGAATATTCGTTTGAAAACGTTGCTGGCAGGTCGGACAGAAATCGTTCAGGAAAGGCATCAGTTCCGATTTGAGAATGGCGAGATAATTTTTTCGGCTTTCGCGACTGCCGATGCTGTTTAGGCGGATGTTCAAGTCCCGGATGCCGAGTTGCGTGTAAAGTTCGTACATCGTCTGGATGACTTCGGCATCGGCTTCCGGGTGCGGCGAGCCGATGATCTCGAATCCGAACTGGTGAAATTGTCTTTGCCGCCCCTTTTGCGGACGTTCCTGTCGGAAAAGCGCATCGATATAATAAACCTTTACAATGGTGGAAATTTGGTCTAAACGGTTTTGAATGTACGAGCGAATGACCGGCGCTGTGAGTTCGGGCTTGAGTGTCAGGCTGGTGTTGCCTTTGTCGAGAAACGTGTACATTTCCTTCGAGACGACATCGGTGTCGGAACCGACGCCGTGCGCGAAAAGTTCAGTCATCTCGAAAGCAGGCGTTCGAATTTCCTGATAATTATTTTTATCGAAGAAATCGGCGATGAATTTTTCCAGATATTGCCATTGATATGATTCCGATGGCAAAACGTCTTTTGTTCCTTTGATATTTTGATACTGCATAACGGAGGATCTGATGTGTGGGGTTATGAATTCAATATAGATAAATTATTGGGCGTCGGCCATTCCTGATAATATAAGTTTAGCGGATTCCAGGTGTTCTTCCGGGACGAAGATTTTTGCATAAGCGCCAGCGGTCCCGGTTGACTGAGCGAGTAATCCGCTGGTCAGAACATCCGATGCGACAGTCGCCGGAATGTTCTCATTATTCAACGCGCCGCGAACCATTTCTGCCAGAAGAGGAGATGGAAGCGTCGTTAGTAAAACCCATTTGACCGGGGTAAGATTTTCTTCGGAGAGATGATTTACCAATGTTTCGCCACAGTCGGGACAAACGGTGAGGCCTTCGACGAATTCATATTTGCATTTTGGACAGTACGGCATATTACCTCCTACACAGCAGCGTCATAACAGGAAAATGTTCGGGCTATTTCTTCCGGTGTTTTTGCGTTCATCAGTTCTTCGCGGCATTTCGTCGAATTCAGCAAGCGCGAGAATTTGCTCAACAGTTCGAGATGCTTCCCGGGGAAGCGCTCGGGTGTCAGTAACAGTACGAAAATATGAACCGGTTCTGCGTCGATAGCGGCGAAGTCGATTCCTTCCGGAGAAATCCCGGCAGCGACCAGGACATCATCGCTTTCCGAATATTTACCGTGCGGCAGCGCGACGCCTCTTCCGACGCCGGTGCTCATCAGGTTCTCGCGATCAACGACGGCTTTTTTTGCGCTGTCGGGATCGGTGATTTTGCGTTCATCATAGAGTTTATCTATCAATGCGGAAATGACCTCTTCTTTGGAGGTCGCTTCTAAGGGATAGATTATCAAATTTGGGGTTAATACCCGCGATATTTCCATTAGTAAATCCTTGTTTCAAACGACACATAGTAAATATAAGGGAATTTAAAATTGGAGTAAACTCAAAAGTCACGAACGATGAATGAAAATCAGGAAAGTAGAAATAAAAATTCACAGTGTAAAATCATTCTAAAGATAAATTTCTTGATATTTGTTGGATAATCATGTAAAATCAAAATGTCTTTGAGTAAAAAATGAGAAAATCGGGAAAATATTCACTTTCAAAATTACCTTCTTATCAAGAGGGCAAATTTATGGCTGTGTTGATGATTTATTTCAGGAGGTTGAAATGAAACGAACGGTTTTAGGTATCATATTACTGCTTTTCATCTTCATTAGCCCGAATATTATTCAGGCAGACATTCAGGACAGTTTAATCGTTTTTTATCCATTCAGTGGAAACGCTGAAGACTATTCAGGCAACAATCTGAATGGAATCGTGAATGGAGCGATTCTAACGGAAGATCGGTTTGGGAATCCAAACAGCGCTTATTCTTTTGATGGGTTGGATGACTATATAGATTTGAGCAATGATAGTAGACTAAAACCTAATTTTCCATTATCGGTATCGATGTGGATAAAAGTTGACACACTTAAAGCATCGCCGATTTTTACGAACAATTTTGATATCGATATTTATAATGGTATTTGGGTAATGGTAAAACCATCTGGAGAATTGGAAGCAAGTTATGGTAACGGTGGCCGTTGTAACCCGGAGGGGCGGAAAACTATTAATAGTAATCCGGTCGTAAACACTGGTGAGTGGCTGCATGTTGTTGCTATATATCATGATTATTCTACAATCGATTTATATGTAAATAGTCAAAAAATGTCTTGTGTTACAAGTGGTTTTGCGAGTTTTTTAAATTATAGTACTGGTCCTGCATACATTGGTCAAAAAGACGGGTCAGATAATCTTCCTCCAATATTTTTCCGAGGAAACTTGGATGATGTAAGGTTTTACTATCAAGCGCTAGACTCGGTAGAAGTTGATTCGCTCTATCATATTACGAGATATGATTTTCCCAAAAACGACTTGATCTGTTACTTTCCAATGGATGGAAACGCGAACGATCAGAGTGTATACGGTAACAATGGATCGATCGTCGGTAATGTTCAACCAACTACCGATCGGTTCGGGGAGGATGGAAACGCCCTTAGTTTTGATGAAACTGACAGTTACATCGATGTCGAACATAATGCATCTCTGGATACATTGAACGGATTAACCGTCTCGATGTGGTCTAGAAATCGACAACTGACTTCCGGTTTCTATCCATTATTCAGTAAATTTTCTCCGGATCAATCCGCTGTTGGTTGGGGTGCTGGCATTGATGGCGAAAACCAAATCGTTGAATTTTTAGTAAGTTTGGATAGTTCGACAACAGATACTATTAAAAGTGTACACAAGTTGGTTCCCGAAGAATGGAATCATATCGTTTTCCGCTTATTCGGCACGACAGTGAAGATCGATATAAACGGCCAGCCAGATACGACCATTCTTCTATCTAAAAAGCCGTCAAACCTGATCAACAACAACAAATTACTAATTGGGAAAATGCGGGATTCGCAAACTTACTTAGGCGATTTGGATGATATCCGGCTTTACAACTATACGCTGGATAATACTCATGTCCGTGCTCTTTTTACCGAAAAAGATTGGGAAACTCCATATATAATATGTATTTCCGATGTTCCTGATGACCAAGGGAATTGGGTTTATGTAAAATGGCGCGCTCATTTTTCGGACCGATCCGGAAAAATCGTTCAATACGGAATCTGGGAATTGAATCCGAACAATGAATGGGTTTCCGTTGGAAACGTTCCCGCTCTTCAGGATACGGAATATATCTTATTAGCGCACACTTTCCAAAACAGTACGAAATGGTATGAATGTGCCAGTTATTTTAAAATTACGGCTCATACAACTGTACCGGAAACATACTATACATCGTCAGTTGGATCGGGTTCTTCGATTGATAACATATTTCCATATGTTCCCCAATATGTGGTTGCTTCAATTTCCGGGGAAGACAGGTCGGTATTTCTGAACTGGCAAGAGTCCACAGATGAAGATTTTGCTTATTATCGTATCTATCGTAATGAGTTATCCGGATCAAAAATCCTCGTTGCGCAACAACCCGTTGCGGCCTTTCATGATACGACCGTCACATTAGGCAAGACCTACTACTATCGTGTGTCGGCTGTGGATATAAATGAAAACGAGAGCAACACTTCGTCTGCGGCCGTGGCGACTATCCTTGACACGGAAAAGAATCCATCAGCGCCTACCGAGTTTAAATTACACAATAACTATCCGAATCCGTTTAACGCATCGACAGTGATAGGGTACGATATACCGAAGGAAGCATTCGTCAAAATTGAAGTTTTCAACATGAGTGGTCAAATTGTTAAGACGCTGGTCAACAAAAAACACGCTGCTGGTTATTATACGTTCACTTTTAATGGGGCGGGACTGAGCTCCGGAGTTTATTTCTATAAATTGACTGCTGGCGAGTTTAGTCGGATCAGTAAATGTATCTTATTGAAGTAATTTCCTGGGTTCAAAATCTCAGACGCTGAGACGTTTATTCGTTCAGTGAAGCCGATCTGAGGACGATCCTCATGACGGTTTGGCCGAACGGTTTGCTTTCCAGAACGAATATCTTACCATGGTGATATTCCTGAATGATTCGTTTGGTCAGGCTCAGGCCAAGTCCCCAACCCCGAAGTTTCGTGCTGTAACCGGGCCGAAAAATATTCTTCCGGTTTTTCTTCGGAATTCCTTTGCCGTTATCGGTAACATCGATGGCAATATATTTATCGTGACGAATTGCTTTGGTTGTGACAGTAATTTTACCGCTTTTTTCCGGAACGGCGTCGAGCGCATTCTTAATCAAATTTTCAACCGCCCACGAAAATAGATCGGCATTCAGGTTGGTGTGATAATCATCGTCTGGTACAAATGTCAATTGAACCGACGGCCCCAACTGCGGCAAGCGTCTTTTGTAATAATCGACCGCCTCCTGAATGACCGGATTGATTGGTGTAATTTTGAATGACGGTTTAGAGCCGATTTGGGAAAAACGGGTAGCGACTTTTTCCAATCGCGTGATGTCTTTTGACATTTCTTCGACGTTTTCATTGATATTGGAGTCGGATTTCAACAATTCTATCCAGCCCATAAGCGAAGTTAGCGGTGTGCCGAGTTGATGCGCTGTTTCTTTTGCCATGCCGACCCAGATCGAGCGTTTTTCACTGCTGCGGATGACGTGAAATCCGATATAACCGATGAAAATGAATAGCGCGACGATAGAAATTTCTATAAATGGCAGCCATCGGAGTTTTCGGATCAGTTGTGTGTCGCCGTAATGAATATAACCGAGCGTGTATTTCTCAAATTTTAACGGAATCGGTTGGTTTTCGCCGTCCATCTCAACCATCAGCGCCGCAACAGCGGCCACATTTTCGGGTGAATGATTTTCTTCGTCAAGTCCAACGCCTCTCCATGCGGTCGGATTTGAATTCTCCTTCTCAGAGATGATCATTGGAACCGAGATTTTTTTAATGATTTCATCGAAGATGAAACTGAAATCCTGCGCATTATATTCCGTCGCGGCTTTGGCATAAACCTCAGCATAAAATCGCACCACATTGCTGGAATCGATCCGAAGTTGCTCAACGACTTTTTGTGTATATCTGAGAAGGGCAAATATTAGCACGATTGCCATTAGAAATAAAATGCGCTTGATGTCCGCCGAACGGCGATAGACCGCGTTTTTCATGATCTTTCTTTCCGAAATCGGATCATAATAAAACCGACGATGACTAACGATAGGCAGGAAATGATCAGACCGATTCTGACATCGGACGGTGAATATTTCATGACGATTTCATGTTCGCCCGCTGGAACCGAAATTGAACGTAAAATGTAGTTCGTTCGGAAGATTTCCGTCGGTTGTCCGTCGATGGAAGCCTTCCAGCCGTTTGGATAGTAAACTTCCGAGATGACCAATTGTGATGGTTGATTCGTGAAGGTATGGAATTTCATGCGATGAATGCTCCACTCATCGATTTTTACCGACTGTGAATCAGCCGACAATGTCTGAATTGCCGGGGGTTTTTCCAGAAACGCCGTCTGTGTTGGATCGAAGTTGGGTTGAACCAACTGTAAAATGACCGAATCCTGATTGGCGATCACGGCAATATTCTGAGTAAAATATGCACGCGGAAGGAATGATTTCATGCGATAAATAGCCACCGGTACGCGCTGGTTTTGCAGATAAGTCGTCGTCAGATTCACCTCTTCCATCTCCGGCATAGCGAACCGGCGCGTCGATATCAGGTATTTAACGTTCATCATTCGTAGGATTCCGACGGTACGGAACTGTGATTTTTCGATGAATTCCTGATACAGTTTGACCTTTGCGGGATGGTAGCCGCCGATCGACTGAAGTCGATAAGCCATCCAGTGATTATCACTCAGCAGTTCATTAACGGGGAAAATCCGGAATACGTCCTGATCCTGACTGAGAAATTTAGCCGCCGGATCGTTTTTCACATTGATGGTTTGCCTGGGATGTGCGTTTGGTTGGATAATTTTTGCGTCGACAATATACAAGTCAACGATCGAAAGCCCGAGAAGGATCACACCGGCTGTAACGCCATTAATCTTTTTCATGAAAGTCAGATACACTGTTATACAGGCGGCGGCGAGAAAGAGCGTCATGATCCAAAAATCTTTATAAAGCATGCCGAATTGAATGTTTTTCAGAGTGCCGACCTGTTCGGCGGGAATTTGCGGATTAGGGACGATTTTCGCATAGATGGTTTCGCGAAGTCCTGATTGAAACACCAGCAAGTACAACGCAATAACGCCGACGATTCCGGATAAAGTGAAAATAATCTTGCGAACGGTTTTGGCGCGTTTTTCAGAAAGTGGTTGTTTGAAAAATTCCATCAGATCATGAAGTCCGAAACCGGCGAGAACAGCGGCGGAGAATTGTGTGATGATCAACATCATCGACGGAACACGGAATTTGTTGAAGTATGGTAAAATATCGTATAACCAGCCGTAAACCGGGAAAAATTTTCCAAATGAAATGAACAGGCTGAGTACGAAAATGATCGCGAAGAAAAGCGTCGTCTTACGGAATTTGAGAACGAGACTGAAAACGGCCAGAATCAACACGAGAATACCCATGTAATTTGGGAAATCGGTAAACGGCATTTTACCCCAATATGTATAACCGCCGAATCCGAAATAAGATGGGACAAAGAATGTCGCGATTTCCTTCGGATGAAAACTCCATTGCGTCGCGTAATCCAAACCGGTTCCACCGCCAGTGCTTCCGCCGCGAATACTGAAAGGTGTATAATTCGCCACCGGCAAATAGAGTACTGCCGAAAGTCCGAATCCAAGCACTAACGCGCCGGCAAAGCAACCGACAATCGGCAGTAAATTTTTTCTAAAGTCCGGCAGTTTCCAGCCGACTATTACTGTGTAGAGGAAATATGCGCCGATGAGCATCCAAGTAAAATAGACGATTTGAACGTGTGCGCGCTGGAGTTGAAAGCCGATCATCAACGCCGCGAATGCCATATTCCAGAGATTTGGCTTATCAAAAAGCCGGACGATGGTGTACAAAATGATCGGAATATATGCGGCGCACATCATTTGAGAGCCATGCCCGAAGACGTACATGGTCACGATATAAGGCGTCATCATAAAAGCCACACCGCCGAACAATGCCGACAATTTATCGAGCGACCATCGTCGTAGAAGCAAATAGGTGCCGAGTCCGGCGAGAAGGTAGTGAAGGATCATGAAAACCGAACCTGGAACTTTAAAGTAATTGATCGGATTCATGATCAATCCCGGGAAATATACAAATTTATTGAAAGACATTGCGGCATATGCGGGCATTCCGGAAAAGAGATATGGATTCCAAAGCGGATATGTATGTTCTTTGGAAAAATGGTAGTTCAGTCCTTCATTGGTATAACTGGCAGCAACCGCGTCCGGTTGTGAAAAATCCTGATCAAGAAAAAGGACTTTAAAATACAGGACAATTAAAATAAACACGAACCCAGCGATGATATAAAAATATGGATTCTTTATCCATGATGGCAGGGATTGGTGAGATGGTTTTGTCGATTTGGGAATGGTCTTGGTTTTTGTCACGGTAACACCTCTTCAAGTCATAACAGGTTAATCGGAATGAGATAAAAAATCAGCAAACCGTCGGTATAATATATCAGCGCGACATTTTTCCTGCCAACGGTTTCTTGCATTTTGTCTCAATATTTTATGGGTGCGTAATGGAAGAAGATAAAATGTGCATATTTCTTTTGAAATACCGGCAGCACTGATATTTCTAGACAGTAAACGTCCGACTGACGAATCGACAATTTCTGGAACGCCTCCAACATCTGTGGCCATGACAGGAATTCCAGCAGAGAGTGCCTCCATAATAGATACCGGAACTCCTTCACTTTCGCTAACGAGAAGATAGATATCTACCGGATTATCAACATAATATTGCCGAAGTTGGCGGTTAGGGATATTTTGAGAAAGCGTCACTTTAACATTTTTAGGCATTTTTTTTAATATCGCAAGTAACTCCATTCGTTCTGGGCCATCACCAAAGTGTGTCCATTCAATAGGAAAATCAATTCGCATTAATGCCGATATTATTAAATTCACGCGCTTTACTGGAATCAACGCCGAGCAGGAGACAATTCTGAGTATATTGTCTTGGCTGGGAGATGAGAGTTCGGTATCCGGAACTCCTAAACGAAAGACTTGTGATACGAAGTTAATTTTTGGGAATCGCCGATGAAGATACTTTTCACCATGTTCGGAAATAAAAACTGCGTGCGTTAGGCTCTTGAGAATCGGCTCGCGGAAAGGTATATATCCCTTTGCGCGTTGTTCCTCATATAAGTCGCCACCATGAAATCGGATGACTTTTTTCCCGGGGACTTTTTTTAAAAACAGTAGGGAATATGCTGCGTTTTTCCCCCAATAAAAATAGAGCGTCACATTTGATTGTGTGATCTGTCTAAAGACTGAATTAGTCAATATTGCGCGGGTTCGTAGCGAGGCATTCAACCAATCGGAAAACCAAGATTTTTTTAGGAAAACACGTTTTTTTAAAAATTCTGTTATGCAAAAGGTGATTGGTGAAAAATTAAAAATTCCTGAGAAAAAACGATGGGTGCGATTATAAACATTCGGAATTAAAGGTGGTTTGCATATAGCATTAGATGGAATCGACCGGCGCGGTTCTTCACGGGAATTCTTTTTCCATGTTCGTGTGTAAGGAACAATAATTATCTGGTTGAATACTTCAGAAAGGTATAATATTTCCGTCTCAAGGAAAGTCTCGGCGGTTCCATAAGGAAAAGCGTCGGTGAAGAGAATAAGGTTATGATGTGTTGGTGAATCTTTCAATAATGTTTCATTCACAAATCGGTTAAATTTTTGCAATCATGACAAGAACATTTCGAAAAGCCGGATATTTTTTCAGAATAATTTTGCGAATGATGCTTTTTCTGGCGAGTGGATAATCATGACAAAATTGGAACTCTTCGAACTTCATTCCCGCATCGGATAACAATTTGGCTAAAGTATAAGGTGTAAACCAGAAACGATGGTCTGAGTTGATATATTCAATATGCTTTTTTGCAAATAGAAAGTTAGGAAGGCGAAAAGCGTTCGGAACAGTAATGACAATTCGATCTATTATTCCCGAATATTTCTGTTTTATTGAAGTTAAAAAAGAGATTGGCTCATTTAAATGTTCAAGTATTTCTCCCACGATCATGTAATCCCAAGTTTGTGAAATAATTTCCGTCGTTGGAAATTCTTTAGCAATATTCAGTCTAATCACATCTTGATAATTCAATTTGGTTTTAAGGTACTGAATTCCCTCTTCATTTAAATCAATTCCTAAACAACGTTTTGTGCAATCCGATAACCGTTTATGTAACCAGATATTATTGTCGATTTTCCATTGTATTAGAGAGATATGATCAACACAACCAACATGTATGATGTTTTTGCCAGATACCAGTGTTTCTATGTATTCGATTCTTGAGAGAACAGAAGTTTCTTTCTCTGAAATTTTTACTTTGAGTGCTTCGGAGAATTGATTATCCGAAAGGAAAGGAAGTAACTTATTTTCAAATTTCATATGCTCTTTTATCTTTCAATTTTGAAATTTTTAATAGCCAAGAAATAATAATAGACATCCAAACTATGGCAACAATCGACAAAAATCCAAAAGTAACTTTTGCATTATATCCTAGAATCCCACAGATACCTAGTGAAACTAAAATGGAGATATTATAGCCCAAACTTAATCCAAGATAGGATTTTTGTTTATTGACAAGTAAAGGAATATCCGAAACAGGTGAAAAAATAAAATTCCCAAAAAACCATAACGAGAGCAACTGAGTATAGACTCCCGCTTCACGCCATTCCGGGCCGAAAACGAATGAAAAAATCGGTGGTGCAAATAGAACGGTAATAATGAAAAATGGGATTGAAATCCAAACCAATTTTAGAACCATGTTCTGAACAAGTCCATACAAATCACCGCCGGTCTGATATGTTGTCGTGGCTTTCTGGTAAAATACTTTTGAGATAGATGTGCCGATGAGATAGAGCGGCATGCGTAAAATTCGGACAGCAAACGAAAACAGACCGAGCGTCGCCGAGTCGAATAGGATGGAAATAAGAAATGCTGTGCCGCTGGTTTGAATAATATCGACAAATGCGTGGAGTGAATTAATCTTCGGAAAATCCTGATGAATTTTCGCCTGTTTTATCATCTCGTCTTTTGAAATCCATGACAGTTTTTGTCTTAATTGCATCCAGACGTCGCGTCCGAGCATCACGACCGATACCGCCAAACCAATCAAATCGCCGAGGATCAATCCTAATGGTCCCGATCCGACGAATCCCATGCCGATCTTCGTTCCCGCTGAAAATCCGGATTGCGCGATTCGGCTGGTACTCAACGGCCTGAACCGCTTCTTTCTCGTCAGCCAGTTATTGAACGAATTAAATAATCCGGTTAAAAGGATCGTTGCCGGCGTGAAAATCAAATATCCGGATAATTCTGTATTATTCAGAACGCGCGCCGTCCAGTCGTGAAAAAAGATCGCGAATATCAGGATGATCGCGCTCAAGCCGATGGAAATGTACACCGAAAGTGAAAGCAGATTGACGGCTTGTTTGTCCTCTTTAGGCAGCATAATTGCTAACTCATATCGTCCGGTCGCAATCACCGAGAATAGCGAAGCGACGGAAACGTAAAGCGACCAAACGCCGAAATCAGACGGTGAATATTGGCGCGTCAGTATCGGCGAAATGAGAATCGTGATTGCCTGCGCGATCGTCGAGCCGGTGAATAAAATGATGCTGTTTCGTACGAACTCGGATTGAAGTGTTGAATGAATGAACACCTTAAATCGATGAAAAATATTCATACCTGTTTCCGGTGTTTGCAGATCGTTTCAGCCATTTTATCTGCGATCATGTTCCAATCGTGTTGTTTAGCGAATTCTTGGCGGTGGTTGACATTTTCATCAATTTCATTAGTCAACGCTTGCTTGATATTCCTGATGAACTCATCAGCGGAATTAGCAACGTAGATTATCTGCCGCAGGCTATCAATGGTCGATGAATAATTCATCGTGACGACCGGCTTTCCGCTGGCGCAATATTCATACAATTTGTTCGGATTAAGTGCGCGGGTCAATTCGTTGCAGACGAACGGAATCAGCGCAACGCAGAATTGTTGGACATAAGCCGGTAAGTTGGCATACGGAATCTTGCCGAGATAGTGAATGTTTTTCAACGAACTAACCGATGTCTGACGATTCCACCAGTCCGGTGAAATTTCTGGCCCGAGCAAGACGATTTCATATCCCTGAAAATGAGCGGCGATTTTTTCCAATAGGTTAATATCTAACCAATCCATCGCGCCCGCATAACCGAGAATCGGTTTTTTGAATTGTTCCATCGCGGAAGGTTTCGGTTTCGGCTTGGAGAAATGATCAAATTCGACGCCATTTCCCAGCGCGATTGTTTTCACCGGTGCCAGTTTTTTAATAAACGATTCAAGTTCCGGGCTGACAAAAAAAGCGAAGTCGGCGCAATCGAGAAATTTCCGTAGAAAAGATCCTGCCCAAACCGGATTGATACCGAACGCCAGATGATTGTCGTTGCAGTCATAGAATTTGACTTCGGCTTTCATTTTCGATGCGATTCGTCCCCAATTGACGCTACTTAGACCAATGACACGCTTCTTCGTATAAAAACCGAGCGCGATCAGCCAAAAATAAAGCCAAATGTAGCCGATCGATTCGATAACAAGTTGAACCGGTTTCCGGTTGGCGAATGCCATTAGTTTCGGTTTGGAATAATTTTTCAGAAACGGAATACCGACGACGGTAATATTGTCCCGCTTCGCGGGCAACCAGTGCATAGATTTTCCGAATGTATAAGGTTCGACGAACAGGATTTTCCATTCTTTCGGAAGGCGCGGCAGAATCTGCTGTTTGCGCGTCGTCATGTAATCCCAACGGATTTCCGAAAACCAGATCAGTTTCATCTTTCCTGCTCCGATTTGTGAATTCCGGACGCGCTTTTGATCAGCCGCCAGATATTTTTCAGGTTCAGCGTTGCCAGTGATTTTGCGATGAAACCAATCCCGTCTAAAAAAACAAATAGTGGAATCGTCAGCCAGTGGTACCAACGGGCATATTTCCGAAAAAACCGGAGATTACCGCGGATTTTGTTGCGGATTTTGTACGTTGTCAGTCCACCACCGGACGACGATGAAATTTTATGCCAAATATGCGCATCCGGAACATAAACGATTTTATATCCGGCGTTCCGGGCGCGCTGACACAGATCGACATCTTCGGAATA
>JAQUKI010000007.1 GCA_028719225.1 Fidelibacterota bacterium
TGGCGTCATCAAAGGGGGCTGTGGGCATCATCAGCGGGCATTGTGGACGCCAACAAAGGGTGTCGATGGCGTCATCAAAGGGGGCTGTGGGCATCATCAGCGGGTATTGTGGACACCAACAAAGGGTGTCGATGGCATCATCAAGGGGTATTGTGGACATCATCAACGGGTATTGTGGAACGGATATTCGTGATGTGAATATAGTCTCATAATATGTTTGGATGATGTATCTGAGACGCGAGGCATCGCGTCTCTACGCACGAAATATGGGTGAACCCGGAACTATTCTTCCGGCGGACAGGTCAAATCCGTTGTGGTCTGGATTCCCGAAACGACTTCGGGAATGATGCCTAACCGAACATAAACGGGACGCACCATCTTTCTTAACTCGGGGAGTTTTCTTGAAAAGACAGCCGCGCCGATGATGACCATCACGCCCCCGATTATCAGGGTGTTTGGCGCGCCGATCGTATCTGCCAGCGCGCCCGCCAGCAAACTGCCGAAAGGAGCGGTTCCCATAAACGCCATCGTATAAAAACTCATCACACGGCCACGCTTATCGTCATCCGTAATAGTTTGTAAAATCGTATTGCTTGAAGTCATTTGTATCAACATACCAAAACCGGTCGCCAATAATATTACAAGCGACAGTATGAAGGAGCGGGACAATGCAAATGCAATCAGTCCGGCGCCAAAGACAGCCGTGAACAACGGAAGATTACTCCCTAATCTTACAATATTTTTCTTCGATGCCATATAGATAGCGCCGATCAAAGCGCCTATACCGGTAGCGCCCATCAGAAAACCAAACGTGTGCGATCCGCCGTGGAGGATGTTCTTGGCAAAGATTGGCATCAATACGGTATAAGGCATTCCCATCAAACTGACTTAGGCAAGCAACAGGATGATGTACCGGATAGGTTTGAATCCGAACGTATAATTGAACCCTTCTCTCAATTCGTGTAAGACATCTTTGTTATGAGATTGCGCTTTTTGCGGGGACATTCTCATCGCAAAAAGAAACGCGATCACGAAGATGTAACTCAATCCGTTCAACAGGAAACAGACGCCTTCTCCCATAAGAGAAATGAATATACCCGCGATGGAAGGCCCGATCAATCTTGCGCCGTTGAACATCGAGGAATTCAACGCGATCGCATTCCCCAGATCCTCTTTCTTTTCGACCATATCCACAACGAACGATTGACGCGCCGGCATATCGAAAGCGTTGATACAACCCAGAAACACATTCAGGAAAACGATATGCCAGATCCCAAGCGATCTATCGAAAAACAGAAACGCCAGCAGCAAAGACTGGATCATTGCCAGAAACTGTGTGACGATCAATATTGTCCGACGATTCCATCGGTCGATCAACACTCCGGCAAAAGGAGCCAGTAAAAATGTGGGTATCTGACCGGCAAAACCCACCAATCCCAATAAGAACGCGGAACCGGTCATGCGATATACCAGCCAGGGGAGGGCGATCCGCTGTATCCACGTTCCGATCAGCGAGATGCTTTGACCGTAGAAAAAAAGGCGGTAGTTCCGGTGGCGGAGCGACCGAAAGACAGTTTTAAAGCCGGTCTTCATAGGCAGACCCGCCCGAAATGTAGAACACGGTCAGTCAATGACGCTCTATTACAAAATCTCTCTGCGTGCTCGATGACCTCTCCGGAGAATTCTCTATTTCACCAGCATCATGTTCCTGACCTGAACACCCAAATCGGTGATCGAACGGTAGAAATAGACGCCGCTCGGAACCTGCAGGCCGGCTTCGTTCGTGCCGTCCCAATTGACCGACCAGTAACCGGAGTTGTAGCGTTCGTTCGTCAGGGTGCATACCTTTTCTCCAAGCACATTGAATATTTCTATCCGCACATTGGATTCCCGCGGCAACGTAAACGCGATCGTGGTCGTCGGATTGAACGGGTTGGGATAGTTCTGATGCAGTTTAAAGGACTCTGCCGTCACTAGCGTCGATCCGGAGATCGCGCTGACCGTCTGAACGCTCACGCGTCTCAGTTCGTCAAGGTAAATGGCGCAGGTCTTTGCGGCTGACGTATCGTCTGGATTATAGGACAACTGAAAACTGTCGAATCGCAGGGTTCCGTTCAACGTACCGTCGCCGATCCATGTGCCGGTTGTATCGTTGGTCATATCCCAACTGACCAATTTCCAGCCGATCCAGTCTATCGTGGTCCACGGGCTGACCTCGTGACCGGAAAAACCGCTGCCGTCATCCACCGCGAACCGGAAGAGCGTGTGACTGTCGTCGCCAAATACATAAGCCTGCAGAAGGTTGGCGGCGGCGAACGTTACATTCCGGGGTGTGCCGCCGGACAGGTATTCCCGCAATAGCCATGCGCTGGAACTCATATCCCAGCCGGCTTTCAGTTGCATGGAAGCGTGTCCGGTTCCGCCGAAAAAGTAAACCGAGTCATTAAGCGCACGAGCTGTCGATATGTCGCCGAGAACGCCGGTTGTACTGCCGCTGCTTGTGGGCGTCCACCAGTTATCCGTAAAACCGGCTTCGAGGTTGTCGATGGCTGTGACCGTCCAGGTTTGCGTGCCGGTGACGAACCGCATTAATTTTTTCGAGAGCATGGTGTTTCCGAACAAATCTTTCAGTCCGGCCAATACCTGCGGTTTATAGATCGTATTCGGAGTCAATACCTGTTGCGGAACGATATGAACGACGCTCCGGTCGCCGACATAATAATGTTGGACTGTCGTGAGGATCGTATCGCCGGCGGGATAATTCAACAGGAGAAAATAGTCGTCCGTCAGTGCGGCGGTGTCCAATTTTTCGTCAAAGTAGACGCTGATGATCGGATAAAGATCGATACCGGTGGCGTTGTAGATCGGATAATTGGAAACGATCTTCGGCGCGGTCATGTCTTCCTGACCGGTCGTGAACGAAAGAGTAAAATCGTCGCCGCCGACGCCGTCGTGGTTTCCGTCCAAAGCATGCCCGAGAGCGTCCGGGGCAGAATTATTCACCGTCAAGGTGTAAGCGGTCAGAAAACCCAGACTGTCGGATGTGATGCTGAGTTTGGTGGTTCCGGTCCACTTGAATTTGAGAGGAACGTTCGGAGAGATCGAAACGGCGGCTTTGGTCAGCGTCGTATCCATCGGGCGGCTAAACGTTATCACGATCGGATTCCATGCCGGGAAATCGACGAATCCTGCCGTCGGAACTGACGATACGATATACGGCGGGACGTTGGAAATCAATTTGAAGTCTTTGAAATTGAAAAAGGACGAGCCGACCGTCACCGATGCCGTGTCGGGATAATATCCGTTCGCCGTGGCAATGAGTTCATAAGTTCCCGCCTCAAGACTGTCGAACAGAAAATAACCGTTGTTCAGCGCATCGCCGGTAAAGACCTTTCCGCCCGGATTCAGCGTCATCGTGATTTGGTTGACCGGCTGATAACTGTCATCGGTCGTGATCGAAGTATAATCGACCTTTTCATAAGCATCGCGGACGATGCCCGCCAGATTCCGGGTCGGGAAGTCGGTACTGTCGAAAACCAAAGCAAATGTGCGGGCGATCGCCCATGCTTCGTTCTTATGGTAACTGCTGTTTTTCAGACGCCAGGTTTCCGGCTGGTAATCGTGAAACGAACCTTCGGATAGCGTTCCGGGAACGACCAGCGGACTGAAGACGCCGAGGTAAGGTCTGCCGGTTCCGTAAAACGTCCAGTCGCCGGCGGTTTGTTTGGAGGATGTGCGGTTTGCCGAATAGATTTGATTGACCATTTGCGTGGCAATCGTCAGTTCGATCGGGCAGGAAGGATAACCGGAAATTCCGTTGATCCTTGGATCGCCGGTCGGACCGGGATATAACATCAGCGTATAATTCCATTCACCATTATAACCGTTGCTGTGGATCGAATGGAAATGATCGGCTCCGCATTGATTGGCAACCGCCGCGCGCTGTGATAAGCCGGGATCATTGTCGTTTCCATCGTCGCCGTTATAATGGCGGGTCAGGACAACGGTCGCGCCCATGTGCGTCAGCAAAGAATCCAGATGAATGGCTTTGCTGAGATTGCTTTCGGATTCCCAGTAATTCGCGTAAGCCATATTGCGGTCGTCGGATTCATGTCCGCCATGCCCTGGATCGATGCAGAATTTATAGCCGGACAAATCCTGCGCGGTTAAAAAAGACCATGCGAATGTAAAAGCGAAAAGTATTCTTGATGTTGTTTTCATGGATTGACCTCAGTCCGTAATCTCGATATTCATGTAGGCGATTTTCCCGCCGAAGGTTTCAAAGACGATCCTGTCCATTGCAGGCGACCATGCCGGGTACATTTCGATGTCTGCGGCAGTTTCTGTCAACCGAACTTTCAGCGCGCCGTCGCTTGCGGCCGCCCAGATGTCCGATGCGGTCATCGTATGGCCGTCGTCTTCATCGACCATGTATACGATCCACTTGCCGTCCGGCGACCATTTGGGCGCGTTGGCCTTGCCGAGTCTGACCTGTACGTTTCCGGCAAGATCGGTGATGAATGTTCCGCCGCCCGCGACCGTGAACAGCATTTTCGTTTTGTCCGGCGACAGCGAGAACCAGATGTAATTGTTATCGCCCATCGGCTTTATCTCATTGCGAACGCCATCAACGACGAGGATGATTTTCTCGTCTTCTATAAAGCCGTAAGTCTCCTGCGCGGCTTTCGCCTGAAGCGCTTCCTTCCGGCTTGTATTGTATGCCGCGACCTCATCGCCTTTCCGGTAAACGATCGTCTGGTCTTCCAGCACGGACGCCGGTGACATAAAGCGCACATCTTTGGCGATGTATTCGATCTGTTTGTCGGCGATCGTCTGAACCGCCAGTGAGGAATATCGTTTGTATTTGATGTAATTGTCGGTCCGGAAAATAACCTGTTTACTATCTTTCGTAAAAGACGGTTCATATCCGGCGCCGGGCAGATCGTTGATCTGGGTGGTGGTTTTTCGATTCATATCGTAGAGCCACAAACCCTTGAAGCCTGATTCCGAAAACAGGATCTTCGTGCCGTCCGGGCTAAATTGCGGGGAAGTAAAATACTGAGATTGACCGTCGGCAACGACGACCGTTTTGAGGACATCGATCTGTTGTCCGAGAGCCGACCCCAGTAATAGTCCAATTAGTACTAATGTCAATACACGCTTATTCATAATGGCTCCTTCTGCAAAAAACACGGCGGAAGTTAAGAAAACTTGCCAACTATTTAAACAGGATTTATCACACAGGATCGGTAAAAAGCCGCCGAATTGACATGTGGCTCATTTGACGGGAAGAATTACCCGCGGAGAACTGCTTTTTCTTTTACCTTTCCTATATTTTCTTGTATTTTCCGGTCATGAAGACGCCCCGACTTCTGCTTGTCAATCCATGGATCGCCGACTTCGCGGCGTTCGATCTCTGGGCAAAGCCGGTCGGACTGCTTTCCATCGCCAAATATCTGATGAAATTCGGTTACAAGATTGACTTC
Organism: Fidelibacterota bacterium; assembly: GCA_028719225.1. Lineage (GTDB taxonomy): Bacteria > Fidelibacterota > UBA2242 > UBA2242 > UBA2242 > 0-14-0-20-45-22. Next base: position 5,487 of record JAQUKI010000007.1, read on the forward strand.
ATCGATCTGACCGACAGACTCGGGTGGGAAGAATCAACCGACGCGAAATCGCGTGACGGGCGCGGACATTTCCGGAAGACGATATTGCCGAAGCCGGAGGTCTTGTCGCATATTCCCCGCCGCTACGGATTATACGGCGCAACACGGGAGCAATTCGATTCGGCGCTGGATTCGATCGAAAAACCGGACGCAATCTTGCTGACGTCGCACATGACGTACTGGTATCCGGGCGTGAAAATGACGGCGGATGTCTTGCGTAAACGATTTCCCGAAACGCCGCTGATCCTTGGCGGGATTTATGCGACGCTCTTGCCCGAACACGCGCAAAAGACGATTCTGCCGGATCATCTTATCACCGGCTATGGCGAAAAAAATTCTCTGACCTTACTCGATTCTCTGTTTGGGATTTCTCATGGTGAGTTGCCACTGCCGGAGTTCGACGATTCCGGCGAATTGCCGTGGTCGTTGTATCACAAACTGAAATCGGTCGCTGTTTTGACCTCGCGTGGTTGTCCGAACCGGTGCAGTTACTGCGCGACTCGACTGTTGAATCCGCGGTTCAGTCAGCGCAAACCGGATGACGTGATCTTCGAGATCGTCGATACGTATTACCGGTATGACATCCGCGACTTTGCTTTTTACGACGACGCGCTGTTTACCAACCGCGACCGGCATATTATACCGATATTCAAGGGCGTTATCGAACACGGCGTTCGGGCGCGTTTTCATACGCCGAACGGTCTTTTCGCACGGGAGATCAACCCGGAACTTGCCGAACTAATGAAAGCGGTCGGTTTCGAGACAATCCGGCTCAGTTTGGAATCGGTCGCGCCGGAGATTCAACACGCGTCGTCGAATAAAGTAGACAACGCGGCATTCATCAAAACGATGAATGTTTTGGAAAATGCCGGTTTTCGTCGGGACCGGATCGAAGTTTATCTGATCGCCGGATTGTCGGAGCAAACGCTCGAACAGGCGCTTGACAGCGTTCGGTTCGTTGCCGATCAGGGCGCGATTTCGCGACTGGCGTTCTTTACGCCAATCCCCGGAACGGCGGAATGGGAAAAGGCGCGGCGCAAAGGACTCGTTTCCGATGAAACCGATCCGTTATTGACGAACAATTCCATCTTTCCGTCCTATTCCGAGCCGGAGCGGGCGGAGGAATTCAAACGGTTGGTTCAATTTACAAATGAGACGAACGAGCAGACATGCCGACAAACACATGATCAATCGGAGGAAATAGACGATGGGAGCAATTAAACCGATCACGACAGCGCATCCGTTCTTCGCGCTCATGTTTTTGGAGCGGGAATTATATGATTTAGCAATAAACCGGATTCGGGAAAAATACGGCGAGATAATGGGCGCCGGACCGGTTTTCAGGGTTTCGGATTTCACCGATTATTACGAAAAGGAGTTTGGGAAGGAATTACAGAAACAATTTTTCGTGATGAAAGAACCCATCGATCTGCAGGATTTCGCAAAGGTCAAAATCTGGTCGAACGAGTTAGAAACGGAAACAGCAAAAAGCGATTCCGGGCGGCTCGCCCGCACGATCGATCTCGATCCCGGCTATCTCGAACCGTCGAAACTGGTCTTATATTCGACGAAGAATTTCTCACACCGCGTTTTCGTCACAGATGGCATTTTCGGAGAAGTCACAATGATCTACGAACACGGAAAGTTCAAATTCCTGCCATGGACATACCCGGATTATTCGTCAGATGAGAACGTCAAATTTTTAATGGCGATGCGGGATGGGATTGTACGAGCGGGTAGGGATATATTACGGAAAGATCTGTCAGGCGTTTTTATTCATCAACCGTTTAATAAGTAAGCCTCTTATTAAACAAAAAGCAAAAAACGTTTAATAAAAAGATTCAATTCTGCCAACACAGAGAACCGATTTGTCACTAAGATTCGAGATGAGGTTCGCTTTGGATCCAGGCCGGTCGATTCAGCCATTTGTTTCAAACAATAAATTGCATTGATTGGTCAAGTTACCGAAATTTGGTCTGGATGAGCAGTTACCAATTCATAGAAAGAATCCATGATTAAGAATATTCAGGAATGGCATTACCCGGAGAGCGTGGAAAGCGCGCTGGCGTTAATGAAAAAAAACCGCGTGATTCCGTATGCCGGAGGAACGAGTTTTCATCGCGGCGGGACGATTAGCGCCGTCGGTATGATCAGTTTAAGAAAGATCGGATTGAGTTTCATCGAAGAGACCGGCGGGAAGACAATGATCGGCGCTTGCGCCCGATTCGGAGAGATCGGCGAATACGATTTTGGCGACGGGCGAAATATGCTAAAAGCCGCCGCATCGTTTTCCGCGTCGAACTCGCTCAGGAATATGATCACGATTGGCGGATCGCTGGCATCGTTGCCGTCATGGTCGAACATTCCGACGCCGCTTTTGGCGTTAAATGCAGAAATCTCGCTGGCGGGAACGAACGCAATCGTCGTTGGAATCGAAGATTTTCTCGACGGAAAATTGTTGGATGGGACGACGTTGATCACTGGAATAATTCTACCGAAAGCGCCGGGAATCGGTATCTATACACGATACGCGAGAACGACATTTGACTATTCGATCGCCGACGTGGCGGTTTACGCCCGAGTTGTCGGCGGGCGATTGAAAGATGTCCGCATTGCCGTTGGGAACGTTTTCCCGAAAGCCAAACGGTTTCATGAAATCGAAGAAAAGTTGAACAGTGTGGCATTCGATCCGGGAAAAGTCGCAACAATCGTCGATAGCATGAAATTCCCGCCGTCTACGAATCCGACATTTTCCAAAGAATTTCGGATCAATCTGGTGAAGACAATGGTGAAACGGGCATTTGAACAGATCGGAGAACAGGCGCATGAAAATTGAATTGGTCATCAATCAAACGAAGAAAAATCTCGAAATCCAGCCGGGTGAAACTCTGCTCGAAACGTTGAGGGCAAACGGCTACACGGGCGTCAAGTATGGTTGCGGTTCCGGCGATTGCGGCGCCTGTATGGTTCTGATGAATGACGAGCCGGTGAATTCCTGCCAGATTTTAACGGCATCGGTCGCAGGCGAATCGATCACGACGATCGAAGGCGTCGGAACGATGGATAAACCGCATCCTGTTCAGGAAGAATTGGTTAAAGCCGGCGCAATTCAGTGCGGCTACTGCACACCGGGAATCGTTTTATCCGCCGTTGCATTACTGAACCGGAATCCACATCCGACAGACGAAGAAATCAAAAAGGCGATCGACAGTCATCTTTGCCGCTGTACCGGTTATGTTAAAATTATCGAAGGCATCAAAAATGCTTCCGAAAGGTTGTAATATGGAATCAAAAAAACCAACGACTGATCTAAAAACAGTCGGATTCTCAGTTAACAAGATCGATGCGCTGTCTCTTTCGACGGGACGCGCGCAGTTCACCGACGATTTTTCCGCTCCGAATACGGCGCATATCAAACTGCTCTACTCGCCTCACGCGCATGCAAAAATCAAATCGCTCGATACATCCGAAGCGCTGAAAATTCCCGGCGTCATCGATATCATTCATCACGGAAATGTCCCGGCGATCCTTCACACAACCGCCGGTCAGGGTTATCCGGAACCGTCACCCTACGATACGCTGATGTTCGATTCGACCATGCGATTTGTCGGTGACCGCGTCGCGGCTGTTCTGGCCGAGACGCCGGAAATTGCCGAAGCCGCCGTTTCCAAGATCAAGGTTGAATATGAAATATTACCGGCGCTTTTGGATTTCGAAAAAGCGACGGATGACGACGCGCCGAAAATACATCCGGAAAAAGGAAAAGGCTACCTGATCGGTGCGCCATATTTCCCGGAGAAAAACATCGCCGCGAAAATCCTGATCGATGTCGGCAATCTGGAACAGGGCTTAAAGGAAAGCGATTTTACTTTTACTGAAACATTTTATTCTCATTACGGTTCTCATTCCGCACTGGAACCGCATGCCGCATTTTCCTATCTCGACGAACGCAACCGGTTGATCATCGTTTCGACGACTCAGGTCCCATTCCATACGCGGCGGATTTGCTCGCACTTGTTGCAGATTCCGATCCGGCAGATTCGCGTCATTAAACCGCGCATCGGCGGCGGATTCGGCGCCAAACAGGAAGTTTTCATTGATTACATTGCCGGAATGTTCACACTCAGAACCGGGAGACCGGCAAAACTCGTGTTGACGCGTGAAGAGGTTTTTGTCTCTTCCCGGACGCGCCATCCGATGCGGGTCACCGTTCAGGCAGGCGTTCAAAAAGATGGAACGATTCACGCCATCGCGTTGAATGCGCTGATGAACACCGGCGCTTACGGAGCGCACGCGCTGACGGTTTTATCGAACGCGGGATCGAAAGTGCTTCCGCTGATCAACAAAGCGCCGCATCAACGTTTCAACGGAACGACCGTCTATACAAACCTGCCCGTCGCTGGCGCATATCGCGGTTATGGAGCGACGCAGGGATATTTCCCGCTGGGACAAATGATGGACATCATCGCGCGAAAACTCGGCATCGATGTCCTTGATTTATACCGGAAAAATGCAATCCGGAATGGTGAAACGTCGCCGATCTTCGAGAAACTCGGCGAAGGAAAAGAAGGCGTCGAACAGATCATTGAATCCTGTGGTTTGGATGAGTGCATCGACCGCGGAGCGCGAGAGATCGGCTGGAGTGGCAAGCGGAATAAAAAAATCCGCAACGGCGCGAAAGTCCGTGGCGTCGGTATGGCCTGCATGATGCAAGGCTCGTCGATTCCACGCGTCGATATGGGCGCCGCTTACATGAAAATGAACGAAGACGGTTCGTTCAATCTGCAGATCGGAGCGACGGACATCGGGACTGGTTCGGACACGATTTTGGGTCAGATTGCCGCCGAAACGCTATGCGTCGGGATTGACGATATTCTCGTGACGTCGTCTGACACCGATTTCACGCCGTTCGATGTGGGCGCTTACGCATCATCAACGACTTATCTTTCCGGCGAGGCGGTTCGGAAGTGCGCCGAAAAGATCAGACTACAGATTCTGGGTGTCGCGGCAGAGATGAGCCGCATGCCGGTCGAATCATTGACTATGAAAGAAAAGATGGTTTTTTATAAAGGCGGCAAATTGTCGTTTGAGGAAATTTGTCATTATGCGATGTACACGGCGAATCAGTTCCAGATTCAGGCGTCGGAATCGCATTTCACGACGGCATCGCCACCACCTTTTGCGGCTCATTTTGCCGAAGTCGAGATTGATATAGAAACCGGCGATATTCGCGTCGTCAAATATGTTGCGGCGGCCGATTGCGGCCAGCCAATCAATCCGAAATTAGTCGAAGGTCAGATCGAAGGCGCGGTCGTCAACGGAATTTCGTGGACATTGACGGAAGAATTCCTGTTCAACGAAAAAGGCAAACTGACGAACCCGAATTTCGGACGCTACAAACTGTATTCCGCCGCCGATTTGCCGGATATCAAAACGATCGTGGTTCCGACATGGGAACCGACCGGACCGTACGGCGCTAAATCCGTGGCGGAAATCGGCATCAACGGACCGGCGCCGGCAATCGCCAACGCGATTTTCGACGCGATTGGCGTCCGGCTTCATTCGTTGCCATTTACGGCAGAAAAAGTATTTCAGGCGCTGAAGGAATCGGCGCGATAGCGGGCGACACGTAGTATTTTTTTTGAATTAAAGACCGGCTTGTAATTAACTTCCCGGCGCAAAGTGATCACCGGCATAATGCAGGTTTTGTCCGATTTCACTTCAGGCGCACCGCAATCCGACAACATTACAATGACCGCGATACAATTTATCGGGAGAAAATTCTGACGGAACCGAAATAAAACCAATATCGTTCCCGCGAAAAAGTCCATTTAATTCCAGCCTAAAAAAGCTTAAAATCAGTACGATTTTGATTGATAATTAATTTGGAGATGAAATGATAAATCTGACAGTCAATGAACAACAATTAAAACGAACCGTACAACGTTGCCGCGAACGCAATATCGTCATTCCGACACTCGAACAACAAAAGCATCCGGAAACCATTCCGACAGAAATTCTCGACGACCTGAAAACGGTCGGGCTTTGGGATGTGAATCCGCGAAACCTGTTTCGGGTCACATGGAAAAACCAACCCGTCACAAAAGGCGGACAATTCGGCGACGTGAATTTTATCGAATTACCGAAGGAACTTACCGGCGTTTCAGCGCGCATCGTCGCACTCGTCGGCAAATGGTTTCCGACCGGCGCTCATAAAGTAGGCGCTTCATTCGGATGTCTCGTCCCGCGTCTCGTTACCGGGCAATTCGATCCGACCCGTCACAAAGCGGTTTGGCCATCAACGGGTAATTATTGCCGCGGCGGGGCCTACAATTCCGCCCTGCTCGGTTGTTCGTCAATCGCAATTCTACCGGAAGATATGAGCCGCGAGCGTTTCGAGTGGCTGAAAACCGTCGCCGGCGAAATCATCGCCACACCCGGTTGTGAAAGTAACGTGAAAGAGATCTACGACAAATGCTGGGAACTGAAGAAAACCCGTGATGATGTGGTGATCTTTAACCAGTTCGAGGAATTCGGCAATCACCTGTGGCACTATGAAGTCACCGGTCGCGCGATGGAGGAAGTCGTCCGAAAGATCGCCCGTCCCAAAACACGCGTCGCCGGTCTGACGGTGACAACCGGTTCAGCGGGAACGATCGCCAGTGGCGATTACATCAAAGAGACTTTTCCCGGCGCGAAAATCGCCGCCTCTGAAGCGCTTCAATGCCCGACGCTTCTCGTAAACGGCTATGGCGGACACCGCATCGAAGGCATCGGCGACAAGCATGTTCCGTGGATTCACAATGTTAAAAATACGGACTTGGTTATCGCCATCGACGATGATGACGCGATGAATATTATTCCGCTGTTCAACTTGCCGGAAGGAAAGACGTTCTTGGCAAAGAACGGCGTTTCGGAAAAAATCATCTCTCAGCTGAATCTGATCGGCATTTCCGGCATCGCAAATATTCTCAGCGCAATCAAATTTTCCAAATACTATGAGTTGACGGAGAACGACATCGTTTTGACGGTTCTGACCGATTCGATGGAAATGTACGGCTCGCGCCTGAATGAATATGTTGAAAAGTGTGGGGCTTATTCCGAATCGCGCGCCGAGCGTGATTTCTACCGGCACATTCTGGGAATCAAGACGGATTCCATGCTTGAATTGAGTTATGTCGATCGACGCCGAGTCCACAACCTGAAATATTTTACATGGGTCGAACAGCAGGGGCGCAACGTAGAAGAACTCAACGCGCAATGGTACGACGATGAATACTGGAACAACATTCACCGGATGGCGCCGCAGATCGATGAACGGATTCGGATGTTTAACGAATTAATCAAAAGTTAGCCGTGGATGAGCGCGGATTTCGGCGGATAAATGTCAGATCTATTCACCAATTGTAGAATTCCTTCCGAGACCGGAAATGAAGCGACCAAAGCATGTTTCCGAGTTGACGGAGGAAAATTCGTAAAATTCGATAAAACTTTGACGCCGATTCCCGATGAAAAAATCATCGATTTAAATGGCAATCTGGTCATTCCCGGCGGAATCGATCCGCATGTTCATTTCAACACACCGGGATTTGAAGAGCGCGAGACGTTTGAAGCCGGTTCGGCGTTTGCCGCGATGGGCGGAATCACAACCGTAATCGACATGCCGTGCACCTCTCTGCCACCAGTCACAACACTGGAAAATTTAAAGATCAAATTGAGGGCGATCGACGGACGTTCGCACATCGATTTTGCGCTTTGGGGCGGCGTTTCGGGAAATTGTCTCATCGATAAACATTGGCGTCAGCATATGGCTGAACTCTGGAACGCCGACATCATCGGTTTTAAGACCTATTCGCTTTCGGGAATGGCAACCTTTACACATCTGTCGCCGGAAGAAATAAAACTGGTGATTGAAACCGCCGGCGAGATCGGCGCATTGGTCGGTCATCACGCCGAAGACGCAGAAATCGTGCTTTCGAAAATGAAAGAACTGATCGATTCGGGACGAACCGATCCTAAAGCTTACGCCGATTCTCGACCCGCATCTGCCGAAATTGCCGCCATCGAACGGTTTATTCATGGCGTTTCGTGCTATCGCGCTTCCGGTCACATCGTTCACATATCAACAGGCGCCGGAGCGGAGATGATCGGATCGGCAAAATGCAAAGGCATCGACATTTCGGGCGAAACCTGTCCGCACTATCTGGCATTTTCCGAAGAAGATTTGATTGAGCAAGGAAGCGTTCTGAAAACCGCGCCGGTCGTGAAAACCAAAGATGATTCCGCCCGTCTTTGGAAAGCACTGTCAAACGGCGATCTCGCGTTTATCGCCAGCGATCATGCGCCGTGTCCGGCGAAACAAAAACAGACCGGTTCGATCTGGACGGATTACGGCGGCATTTCCGGAACCGGAACGCTCTTGCCGTACATGTATTCGGAAGGTTTCCGAAAAGGACGGATCACGCTGGCGCAGTTGGTGGATTTGACATCGACAAACGCCGCCAAACGGTTCGGATTTTACCCTAAAAAAGGTTCCTTTCAGGCCGGTTCGGACGCCGACTTCGTCATTATCGATGAACGACAAACCACGACGATTCACGGTAAAGATTTTCCGTCAAAAGGCAAACTGACGCCATTCGAGAACCGGCAGTTCGCCGGTAAAATCGTTGCAACATATTTACGCGGCAGCAGGATTTATTCCGAATCGGAAGGCGTTGCCGAAAACCGGATCGGTAAATGGATCCGGAGAAAGGATTAAACATGAAAAAAGGACATGTCATGCACGATATAGATCACGAACAGGAAACAGAACCAAAGAAGAACAAGCCTGTCATTATTTACGGCGGCCCGCTCTTTAATGGGAAAAAAGATGTTTGGGAAGATGGCTGCATCCTCGTCGCCGACGGAAAAGTGAAACTGATCGGCTCAGAGGAAGAAGTTTTCGAGAAAGCGCCCAAAGACATCGATATGGAAGTATACGATACGCAGGGCAAGATCATTATGCCGGGACTTATCAACCTGCATCATCATTTTTACTCAGCGCTGTCGAAGGGATTGGTTCCTTCGGCGCCGGTGACGAATTTTTATGAACGGTTGAAATTTTTCTGGTGGCGCTTAGATAAAGCGCTGGACAAAGAAACCATCCAACTATCGGCGCTTGCATCGCTTTTGGATTGCATTCAGTGCGGCGTCACGACCGTTTTCGATCATCACGCTTCGCCGACCGAGGTCAATGGAAGTCTCGAAATCATCGGATCGGTCATCAGGCGTAGCGGTATTCAGGCTGCGTTGTGTTACGAAATCTCCGATCGCGACGGAAAAGATGTTTTTCACCGAGGTATTGAAGAGAATCTGAACTTTATCGAAAAATACCGCAATGATGACTCGCTGCGAGGCATTCTCGGGCTTCACGCGAACTTCACGTTGTCGGAAAAATCGATGGCCGAGATCGAAGAAAATTACGATCCGGAAGTCGGTATTCACATTCATTGCGGCGAAGATGCGGTCGATGCGGAATATTGCCGAAAACTCGGTTATAAAGGCGTCGTCGATCGGCTGAACAAATTCAATCTGCTGTCGAAAAAATCGATCCTCGCGCACGGTGTTCATCTTTTACCGGAGGAAATCACGTTGGTCGAAAAATCCGGCGCCGTTTTGGTTCACAATCCGGAATCCAACATGAACAACGCCGTCGGAAGATTGCTGTTTCCATTACCGAAAAATGTGAATGTTGGACTCGGCACAGACGGCATGACATCGAATATGCTTTTAACGATGCGAAGCGGATTTCTCTCTCACCGGCAGGCTGGGATCGACGACGGAGCGCTTTTTTCTGCATTACGGAAAGCTCTGTTTGATACGAACAGCCGGATCGCCGGGAGATTTTTCGAAGGCAAACCGGGTATTCTGGAACCGGGCGCGAATGCCGACATTGCGGTATTCGATTACACACCGCTGACGCCAATCCACTCCGGCAATTTGACCGGACACATGATTTACGGCATGTACGACGCTTCCGCGGCGATGGTCATGGCGAAAGGGCGGATGATCTATGAGGACGGCGCATTTTTAACGCTGGACAAGGAAATCATCGTCGAAGAAAGCCGGAAAGCCTGTGATCGGCTGTGGCGGAAATATGCGGAAATGAAATAAAAAAGGGAGAAAAATGACAAAAGCGCTTACCGTTAAGAGCCTTATGGATGAAGCACATCTTTTCGCTAAAAATGAATCGGGATACCGAGAGAAAAGTCTTTATGGTGTAACAGACGGAAAAGCTGTTGGAACATATTTAGAGCATAAATTTCAAAATGCTTTAACAAAAAAGTACACTTACACAAGAGGCTCTTCAGCCAAAGGAATTGATTTTCCGAAACTCGGTGTCGATATAAAAGTCACAAGTATTAAACAGCCACAGTCGTCTTGTCCGTTCAAATCAGCCCGTCAAAAAATCTTTGGCCTCGGTTATTCTCTTTTGGTATTCGTTTATGATAAAAAAGATGATCGGAAAACGAGAACCACCACATTAAACATCGTTCATGTAGTTTTTGTGGATGCAAGCAGAACAGCCGATTATCAAACAACCTCCGGCATTCTCAAGATATTGGATAACAATGGAAACGCAGATGATTTGGTTGCTTACATGTCAGAACGATTTTTACCGCTGGATGACATTCAGGCAAGACTATTGGCGGAAGAAATCATTAAGAAAAAACCTGAAATTGGATATTTGACAATTTCCAATGCTTTGCAATGGCGACTGCAATATGGACGAGTCATAGAACAGGCTGGAAAAATAGACAGAATAACCAAAATCGTTTGATGAGCACAATTTCAAAAATTGAGTTCGGTGATTTCCAAACGCCTCTACCGCTAGCAAGGCAAATAGCAAGATTTCTCGCAGAGAGTGGTGAATTGCCGGATGTCATTGTTGAACCGACCTGCGGTCTCGGAAGTTTTATCATCGCAGCGACCGAACATTTCACCGAAGCAAAAGCAATATTTGGATTCGACATTAATCCAGATTATGTTCACAAAACAATAAAATCTACAGATCGTGATGGTAAGCCAAGAATTAAACTTGAACAGCGCAACTTTTTTGAGTTTGATTGGCAGGAATTTTTAACAACGCAGAAAGGACGAGTTCTTGTCATCGGCAATCCTCCGTGGGTAACCAACTCTGCGCTAAGTTCAATGGATAGCGAGAATCTTCCTGAAAAATCGAATTTTCAAGGGAACAAAGGCTTTTCGGCAAAGACTGGTAAAGCCAACTTTGACATTTCAGAATGGATGTTAATTCGACTCATTTCAGCGCTACATCAGCGAGATGGTTGTCTTGCGATGCTTTGCAAAACGGCTACAGCGCGGAAAACGCTGAAATACGCATGGTTAAAAGGGTTGAATATCAGTCATTGTTCTTTACACTTAATTGACGCAAAACTACATTTCGGAGCATCGGTTGATGCTTGCTTGCTAATCCTTCATACGGGATTTGGCAAGATGGCAAATAAAGCGACTGTATACCGGGATTTATCATTCAATGAAAAAATATCGATAATTGGTCTTATTGGAAAAGAATTGATTTCAAACCTTGATGAATACGAACAATTACGTGAGATTGACGGCTTCCCCTATTATACATGGCGATCCGGAATTAAACACGATGCCGCGAGTGTGATGGAGTTTTCAATACAAAATGGACAAATGATAAACGGAAAGCACCAGCCATGCCAAATTGAAAAAAAGTACCTTTATCCATTACTTAAATCTTCGGACGTTGCCAATGGTCGAACAATTCCTGAAAAGTTCGTATTAGTAACACAAAAAAAGCCTTCAGATGACACGACTGTCATCGAGACGAATGCTCCAAAAACATGGAACTACCTTCTGGAAAACGCAAAGATATTAGACAGCAGAAAAAGCATCATTTATCGAAAACGTCCACGGTTTTCAATCTTCGGAATTGGCGATTATACATTTTCTCCATGGAAAGTTGCCATTTCAGGCCTTTATAAAAATTGTCGATTTGAGGTGGTCGGCAGTTTTCACGGAAAACCAATTGTCATGGATGATACTTGTTCTTTTATTCCGTGTGAGACGGCAGATGAAGCATACTTCATCTGCAATTTACTGAATTCGGAAATTTGCCAGAGATTCCTACGATCGTTGATTTTTTTCGATGCCAAGCGCCCTATCACGATAGACATATTAAACCGAATCGATCTAAAGAAAATATCCGAATATCTCAATCAAACGGAAGAAGCGCATCCACATCTTTCGCGGGCGGGAACATATGAGAATGAAAGACAATTCTCACTCATTTTTGAGAAGAACGCCAAATATCATCCAAAACACGAATCCGGAAAGAAAAAAATTTAAAAGAGGATATGTCATGTTAAATCGAAATTTGGTGTTCTACATGATGACAATAGCATTTCTCGCTTCAACCGGTTTTTCTCAAACCGGCGCGATCACGAACGAAATGCTGATGCGTTTCGAAAAAACCGTCGCAACCGATGCATCGATCCCACCGGCTCAAAACGCGGTTTCCAATAACGACATCAAAAAACTAACACTGAACAGAAGCCTGATCGGCACCATCGACCATCATTTCGCCCACACGATCAAGACGTCCGGAGTTACCGACCAGAAATCGTCCGGCCGGTGCTGGCTTTTCAGTTCGCTGAATGTCATCCGTCCGAAAGTCATAAAGAAATACGATATGAAATCGTTCGAGTTTTCGCAGAATTTTCTGTTTTTCTACGATCAATTGGAAAAGGCAAACCTGTTCCTGACGGCGATTATTCAGACGCGCGAGAAACCTCTCGACGACCGAACGGTCGATTGGCTTTTCCGGAATCCGATCGGCGACGGCGGCGTTTGGAGCATGACGCCGGGATTGATCGAAAAATACGGCGTCGTTCCGTTGGAAATTATGCCGGATACATACAATAGCGAAAATACCAAACGGATGAACGAACTCGTCAGCCGGAAATTGCGCGACAGCGGGATGAAACTCCGCGCCCAGCATCTGGAAGGCAAATCGCTCGCGTCGCTGGAAAAGTCGAAAGAGAATATGCTCGGTGAAATTTACCGCATTCTCGTGATCTCACTGGGAACGCCGCCGAAGGATTTCGTCTGGCGGTTTGCAGATAAAAAAGACAGCCTGATCGTCAAAGGAAATTTCACGCCGGTTCGGTTTTACAGGGAGGTCGTTCAGGCGAACCTCGGCGATTACGTCACGCTGATGGACGATCCTTCGCGGGAATATTACAAACTTTACGAGATCGAATTCGACCGCAACCGGTATGACGGTCAGAACTGGACATTTATCAATGTCCCATCATCGGAAATGAAGCGTTGGGCAAAGGCGTCGATACTCGCCGATGAGCCAATGTATTTTTCCTGTGACGTCGGCAAACAACTCGATTCCGAACACGGGATTCTGGCGACAAACGCCTTCGATTATCAGTCGCTTTTCGGCGTTTCATTCGACATGAGTAAAAAGGATCAGGTTCTCAGTTACGAAAGCGCCTCATCGCATGGCATGGCGCTCATCGGAGTCGATACGTCCGGAACCGGCGCGCCGACGAAATGGCTGCTCGAAAACAGTTGGGGCGAGGATGCCGCATATAAGGGAAACCTGACGATGACGGACGACTGGTTCGACCAATATATGTACCGGATTGTCATTTTAAAACGATTCCTGCCGGAAAAAGTGCTGTCGGTTTTCACACAGAAACCGATCAAACTGCCGCCGTGGGACAGAATGTATTAATAAAAATTGAGGATGCAGAATATGAAATATTTCAAGCAATTCGTTTTTGTATTATTGCTTACAACCGCGTTTCCGCTTCTGGCTGAAGTGTCAGTATCATCTTTGAATCTGATGCCGTTTCCGAAAAATATCGTCGTGAAAACCGGTGAATTCCGTCTGAACGCCGATTTTTCATTGGCATTGGAAGGCGTCGGCGGGCAACGGATTTACGTCAATGCGACGCGAATGTTGCGGAGACTTTCCAATCGCACAGGACTCTTCTTTCAGCAGGACTTCATCACCGCAGAAACGCGCTCCGACACGGCGGACATGATCGTTAAAACAACACGGATCGGGCGACTTGGGCTTGGCGAAGATGAATCCTATAAACTGATCGTAACACCGGAAAAAGTCACTCTGTCTGCAGAAACCGATCTCGGCGCGATTCGCGGACTGGAATCCTTGTTACAACTGCTTTCTGCTGACGAAAACGGTTACTTTTTCCCGGCCGTTGAAATCGACGATGCGCCGCGTTTTCCCTGGCGCGGACTGATGATCGACGTCAGCCGTCATTTCATGCCGGTCGATGTCATCAAACGAAATCTCGACGGCATGGCGGCAGTAAAAATGAACGTTTTTCACTGGCATCTGTCCGACAATCAGGGCATTCGCGTCGAAAGCAAATCGCTCCCGAATCTTCAGTCAATGTGCTCCGACGGCATGTTTTACACGCAGGAACAGATTCGCGACATCATTGCCTACGCCGATGAACGCGGTATTCGCGTCATCCCGGAATTCGATGTTCCGGCGCATTGCGCGGCATGGATGGTCGGCTATCCGTTCCTCGCCAGCGGACCGGGTCCCTATAAAATCGCGCGATATTGGGGCGTTTTTGACCAGACAATGAATCCGGCCAAGGAATCGACTTATGAATTCCTGGATGTATTTTTCAAGGAAATGGCGGCGCTCTTTCCCGACGAATATCTTCACATCGGCGGCGATGAGAACACCGGCAAAGAATGGAGCGCGAATCCGGAAATTCAGGCGTTCATGAAAGCGAACGGCATCGACGATAATCACGCACTTCAAAAGCATTTCAATCTCCGCGTTCTGGAAATTCTCACGCGCTATAATAAAAAGATGATCGGCTGGGATGAAATCTTTCAGCCCGCGTTGCCGAAAAACATCGTCATCCACTCGTGGCGCGGATACAAGGCGCTCGACGAAACCGCCAGAAAAGGCTACATGAGCATTTTATCCAACGGCTATTACATCGATCTCATTCAACCGGCTGAATATCATTATCTGATCGATCCAATCCCGGAAGGTTCGACGCTTTCTGAGGAGCAGAAAAAATTCATCCTCGGCGGAGAAGCGACCAGTTGGGCTGAGCTCGTCGTTCCGGAAACCATCGATTCGCGAATCTGGCCGCGAACGGCTTGTATTGCGGAACGTTTTTGGTCGCCACAAAGCGTTAACGATGTTGAAAGTATGTACCGCCGGATGGAAATCGTCAGCGGTCAGATGGAAGAACTCGATCTGCAGCATATAAAAAATTACGATTACATGCTCAGGCGATTGGCAAACGGTAACGACATTTCCGCTTTGAAACGCTTCGTCGATGTCGTCGAGCCGGTGAAAATTTACAACCGGCATTTTCAGGGAATCAAATACGCTTCGTTCTCGCCTTACACGCGTGTCGTCGATGCTGCACGACCGGAATCCATGACCGCGCGCCGTTTCCGAAAGATGACAGACGATTTCATCGATAATAAAAATGTCGGCGTCGTTCCTGAGTTGACCGCCATGCTTCAGTCGTGGAAATCAAATCACGACGAATTGAAGAAGACGATCAACCTCTCGCCGGTTTTAAAGGAAATCGAAACGATGTCGCAGGATTTATCAATCATTTCAACGGTCGGGATCGAAGCGATTGAATATGTGAAAAAGGGGAAACCGGCGCCGGACAAGTGGCTTGCTGAAAGCAAATCGGCGCTGGCTCAAGCGAAAGAACCGCGCGGTCAGGCGGAACTCGCGATCGCGCCTACTATCGAAAAACTCATCAGGTCGTGTGAAAAATAGAAGGAGTCAGACATGGAAAAGCGATTCATGATCGTTCTGATCAATCTGCGGAAAAAAGACGCTGTCACCGTTCAGAAAATTCTGACGGAATGGGGCTGTCTGATCAAGACGCGCCTCGGACTTCATGACGGCGTTCTCGATCAATGTTCTGATTTCGGATCAATCGTTCTGGAACTGGTCGGCGAGAAAGACAAGCACGTCGAACTGGCAAGAAAGCTGAACCTGTTGACCGGCGTTCAGGCAAAATTGATCGAAATGGAAATCGCCGGATAGTCATTTAATCCAAATTATATTCCGAAGAGAATTCCGACATCTTCGGATGTTGGTTTCTTGTGTGTTATTTGTAAATTCAATCAGGAAAAAAATATGAGGAAGTTATGGCAGAAATAAAACGAATAGCCGTTTTGACAAGCGGAGGCGATGCGCCCGGAATGAACGCCGCCATCCGCGCCGTTGTTCGCACTTCTTTAGCCGAGGGTATCGATGTTTTTGGCATCACCAACGGATATGAAGGTTTGATTTCAGGAGAGATCATGCCGCTTTCACGCCGGTCGGTCAGCAATCTCCTTCAACGAGGAGGAACGTTTTTGAAAACGTCCCGATGTGAATCATTCGAACACGAAGCGGGCAGAAAACGCGCAGCAGATGTTTTAAAAGAGTGGAATATCGACGGGCTTGTCGTCATTGGCGGCGATGGGAGTTTTCATGGCGCGCACGCGCTTTATCTCGAACAGAAAACCAATGTCATCGGGATCCCGGGAACGATCGATAACGACATTTACGGCACCGATCTGACGATTGGTTATGATACGGCGGTCTCTACGGCGCTTGATTCTATCGATAAAATCCGCGACACGGCGGCATCTCACAACCGGCTTTTCATCGTCGAAGTGATGGGGCGTCACGCGGGATTTATCGCGCTGGAGTCCGGAATTTGCGGCGGAGCCGAAGAGATCCTTGTTCCTGAGACAAAGAAGACGATGGAAGACCTCGGCGGCTTGATTAAAACATGGGCGCGAACCGGAAAAACCAGTAGTCTTATCGTCGTTGCCGAAGGCGATGAGTTAGGAAACGCGCATGACATCGCCAAAGAAATTCATACCCGGTTCCACATCGATTGTCATGTCTGCGTACTGGGACATACGCAAAGAGGCGGAAGTCCGACATCGACGGATCGTCTGTTGGCAAGTCGTCTCGGTTACCATTCGGTTCTGGCATTAAAGGATGGGAAAACGGACATCATGGTCGGTTGGATGAATAACGCGATCTCGTACGTTCCGTTGCCGGAGACGTGGGAAAAGAAAAAACCGCTCGATGAAGAATTACTCAAGATTTACCGAATTCTTTCCCTTTAATATTTTTCGACCCGCGATTGACTGAAGGACGACAAAATATCAAACGATTCCGATCACTGCTGATCATATTGTTTATATTTTCTTCTCTTATCGGCGCCGAACGGCCGAAGATCGGATTAACGCTTTCCGGTGGCGGTGCGCTGGGATTCGCACATATTCCGCTTCTGAAAGCGCTCGACTCGCTCGAAATTCCCATCGATTATATCACCGGCACGAGCATGGGCGGACTTGTCGGCGCGCTCTATGCCATCGGCTATTCCGGCAAGGAAATCGAAGCCATGTCGTTGACAACTGACTGGCAAAAAGTTTTTACGGATAAACCGCCACGCGAAACGTTGCCGTATTTTCAGAAGAAAGATGCCGACCGTTATCAATATGAAGTTGGCATCGAAGGCTTCGTACCGATTGACAAAGGCGGTGTCATCGCCGGACAAAACATCATGATGCTGTTTTCGAATCTGACATCGCAGTACGCCCACAACACGGATTTCGATAAATTACCGATCCCGTTTCGGTGCGTCGCGGTCAATCTGGTTGACGGCAAAGAGGTTATTTTGAAAAGGGGTTCGCTGGCCAAAGCAATGCGCGCAACGATGTCCGTGCCGACGATTTTCAGTCCCGTCGAGTGGGGCGATTCGCTCCTTGTGGACGGCGGTCTGCTGAACAATCTTCCTGTCGATGTCATCAAAGAAATGGGCGCGGAAGTCGTCATCGCTTCTGCGGTTGGTTTTCAGTTCAGAGAACGTGAAAAGATCAAAGGAACGCTGGAAGTATTGATTCAATCATACAATGTCATGAGAGACAGCAAAATGGCCGGGAACGCGGTGTTGGCGGATATTCTGATCGATGTCAGACTGCACGGCGCGACACCCGTTGATTTTACAAATGCAAAACTCGAGAAGATCGTTGCACAGGGCTTTGACGCCATGACTGAAGCGTTACCGCATCTCGTCGAATTAAAAGCGAAATACAATTTATCGCGAAATATTCACGTTAACTCCCAAGCGATTCCAATCTTACTACCCAAAGTTCAGGAAATCGACGTAATCGGAAATATCGCCATTCCGGATGAGGCGATCCGCGCTCTTATGAACATTCCTATCGGCGAAAATTATCGACCCGATTCGCTCTCGGAGGCCATTGCGCGACTTAAGGCAACCGGCGATTTCAATCATATCGACGTCAGCGTCAAGCCGATGATCGATCAATCCGTGCGCCTGATCGTCACCGTCGAAGAGAAAAACCGACCAATTATCAATGAACTCAAAATCGTGGGAAATCAAACACTGCCGAACGATTTCATCATCCGGCTTCTCGGTATTAAACCGGGAGCAATTTTCATTCTGTCAAACATTGAGGACCGCATCACCTATTTATACAGCCTCGGCTATTTCGAGACGGTTTATTATGAGGTAAAGACGCTGTCGAAAAACAGCATCCGGCTTATCCTGAACGTCAAGGAACTTCCAATGACCAAACTCCGGGTCGGCGCCCGGTACGATTCGCGCCATGGACTGGTCGGCGCGCTGAACCTTCAGATGACAAACATCCTGATCCCCGGACTTCGCATCGACAACGAAGTGCAGTTCATCGGACTGAATCGTGTCTCTTCCCGCGCATTTTATCCATCTCGCACGCTCGATTTCCCGCTCTATCCATTCATTCGTTTCGACTACAAAAGAATTCCAACCTATGTCTATAACACTGACGGCGACAGGATCGCGTCTTATCTCGACCGCTCGACAACGATCGGGCTGGGCGCCGGTATTTTATATAAAAATTACTGGAACATCGAAACGCGATTCGACCGTGAATTTGTGAACATTCACCCGGACATCACGTCGGACGAAACGATTAATTTCGTCAATTGGAAAGACCGGCTCTGGGAATTTCACGCCAATTCTGACATCGACCGGTTAGATAACGCTTTCGCGCCGCACAAAGGCATGTTGCTGCACATTGGCTACGAAGAAAGCTTTCAGACACTGAAAGCCCGCTCGCGCTATTCGCGGCTGGAGATTTATGGGGATTGGTATCATACGCTCTGGGATAAACATATCATACGGCTGTACGGCTTCTTCGGCGAATCGACCATCGAAGGCATCGCGAATAAATTCCTCTATCAGAACGGACCTGACCGGTTCATCGGCGCCGACTATGATGAGATCGTCGGAACCCGCCTGTCCGTTGTGCGCTTCGATTACGCTTATGAATTCAGGAAGAATGCATTTCTGAAGGTCATTGTCAACACACTCTACGGTTTCCAAAACGAATACATGTATCCCGGAATTCATCCCGAACCGATGACGGGCTTCGGGATCGCATTCAAATACGTTACACCGGCGGGACCGATCCAGCTGGCGCTCGGGCAAGGCAACAAAAGCATTTACAAATCCGCCGCCAAGCAGGGAATTCTTTACCTCACGGCAGGGTACAATTTTTAATGCGTAGAGACGCGATGCCTCGCGTCTCAGATACATCGTATTCCGATGAAATATGAGATACGGTGTGCCGTGTCTTTACGACAACACAACCCTATTGAATCCAACGCAATCTAATTAACCCATTCAACCCAATCAACCTAATCAGACCTAATCCAACCTAATAAACCTATTCAACCCAATCAACCTTTTCGCAAACATATCCTCGTTGATTATCTTCTCCGCCCAAAAGAGCCCGATGAGGGTTTTGGCGTCGGTTATCCTGCCGGAATAGACTTCTTCCATCGCCGCATCGATTGTCATCGGCAGCAGTTCGATCTTCTCGTCCGGATCGGGCCGCGTTTCTCCCGGCACGAGATTGTCCGCCCAGAACAAATGCAGGAGTTCGTCGCTGTACCCGACGCATGTGTGGATCGTGCCGATCTCCACGAAATGATCGGAGCGGTAACCGGTCTCTTCGGCCAATTCGCGCCGGATCGTGTCCAGAGCGTTCTCGCCGCCGTCCGTTTTTCCCGCCGGCAGTTCGATCATCACGCGCCGAACCGGATAGCGGAATTGCCGGACCAGCAGAATCTTTCTGTCGCCGAGATATGGAATGATGACCGAGGCGCCGGGATGTTTGATATATTCGCGCGCGGAGATTTTCCCGTTCGGCAGTGTCACGGTATCCCTGTAAACCTGCAACAGGCGTCCGCCGAAAATTTTCTCGCTGTCAACCTGCGTTTCGATAAACTCTTTGTCTGTCACTGTAATTCCTTTATTGATACAATCGCTTATATTCTATTATAATCCGCCGGACTTTATTCGGTGGAAGCGCATCCTTCATATTCGAGCAGGCCGTCGTAACTCTTCTTTCCCGGGAAAAGCGCATATACACAGACTTTCCGGCTGGCGATCGTCACTTCGCCGAAGAACTTTTCACCGACCCGTTTCAATTGCGTCCATTTGTCGCCATCGACGACGGCAACATTCGAAGCGCAGGGCACGCGGAGTTGAAACATCGCCGTCCGTCCAATCCGCTGGTATTTTCCCATGGGCGCGATCAGGATGGAACCGCTCTCCAAAAACGATCCGTACATGGTTGGAAAGCCGATCTTTCCGGACAATCCCGAACGATTATCGACCGCATAGGCGACGACCCCGCGATAAAGTCCCGTTTCATTTTTTCTTTTGGCGAATATCTCGAGCATGTATGCTCCGCGTTCCGGGAACAGGCAATGGATCTGAACGCCGCCCGGAATCGCCTGAACGAATATCAGCCTGTCGTCTAATTGCTCGTTATCATGGATGATCGATACGGTAAAAATGACATCTTCCGGACAATTAAATTCAATTGTTGTCTCGCCATTCGCTTCAATGTTTACCCCGGAGTGGCTCACGAACGAAATCCCATACCGGAAGAAATCACTCCAGACTTTCGGTTTGACACCGAATTCCGCCATAGACAGCGGCTTATCGAGCAGTTGCCATTTGGCTTCTTCCGGGAAATGATCGAAGACGAATTTCTCCGGCAGCGTCATAAAATAGTGGTCATCGAACTCCTGGATGAACTCCCGGCCTTCCAGATGTCCGGCGCCCCACGTCGCATCGATCAGTTGCCAGCGGCCGCCGATCCTGACGGCATTCCAGTCGTGATTCGATTCAGTTGGAATTGCCTGCCCGGGAATGTAGCCTGTTCCTTTTGCGTAACCGGGAATGACAACGACTTCGAGTCCGGCGGAAGTCGCCAGCGCTTCGAACAGGTTGCCGTAACCGGCGCAGACGCTTTTACGCGATTTCAGCGTTCCTTCGGCGGAAGTATTCTCGCAGTTGCCGGAAAAGTAGCCTTCAGTATCGTACCGGATATTTGCCGTCATCCAGCGGAAGATCGCGCGGGCTTTTTCAGTATCGGAACGCGCGGGCTGGATCAGATATTTGGAAAGAGTTTGAATGGAATTTGTGACCGATAAGGGTGCGGCAAGCGCATGGCGATCGATCCTGGAATAATCCGGCTCGGCCGCAAGGTTCGATACAGCGAGTCCGCAGATCATTACAAACACAATGTTTTTATTTTTCTTCATGTCGAGAGAATTCACCGGAAATGACCAACATGTCAAATCAGGAACGATATAGAATTATCCGTGTTTGTCGGCGCAAATCCGCGGCTATTATTTTCTTCCTATGTCGCACTGTCGCCATCAACGTCAAATCAGACAGTCGGCGGTCATTTCCTTTGGAATTTCCAGGCCGAGCAATTTCAAGGCCGTCGGCGCAATGTCAGCCAGCTTGCCGCCGGATTTCAGCGACTTTCCTACCGCATCGCGCGCGACGTAAATCAATTCCACCGGAAACAATGTGTGACTGGTCTTGACCATGCCGGTTTCGTAGTCGATCATCTGTTCGGAATTGCCGTGGTCGGCGGTAATCAGGATTTGCGCGTCGAGTTCCAGCAGGCGATCGACGATTTTCCCGACGTTCTCATCGACGATTTCGACGGCTTTCCGGGCCGCCTCGAAGACGCCGGTATGCCCGACCATGTCGCCATTAGCGTAATTAATAACAATCAACGAGTACGGATTGTCCTCGAGGCGTTTCAATAGCTCGATGGTGACGTTTGCGGCGTCCATTTCAGGGTGGCTGGCGAACATGGCCGGGTCGAACCGCCCCTTGATCTCGACCTGGTCTTCCTGTGGGAAAGGCGTCGTGGATTTGCCATTAAAAAAGCTGGTCACGTGGCGAAACTTCTGAGTTTCGGCGATGCGTAACTGGCGCAGGCCGACATTGGCAACGACTTCGCCGAGCAGTTTGTTCATGCCGCCGCCGGCGCTCATCGAGCCGAGCATATATTCCGTGAATTCGTCGTAATACTGCGTGAAACCGACGTAAGTGACGGCCGGTTTGGCTTTCAGGTTGCCGGGATAGACCGGATCGACGAAGGCTTTGGTCAGTTGAATGGCGCGGTCCTGGCGGTAATTGGTATGCAGAACGACGTCGCCGTTTTGCATTCCGGCATAATCGTCAATGACATACGGCGGAATGTATTCATCGAACATCTCGACATTGTCGGGTGTCTTGTCATTGGCGTAAGATTCGTTGACGGCGGCTTCGGCGGTCGCGGCCCTCCGTCCCTCGGCCATGACGATGCAATGATAAGCGATGTCGGTCAGATTCCAGTTTTTGGAGCGATCCATACCGTAATAACGCCCCATAACGGTTGCGATTCTGGCATTGCCGACTTCCGCCAGAACGCGGTTGAGATTGGCGATATATTCCAAAGTACTGCGCGGCGGCGTGTCACGGCCGTCGAGGAAAGGATGAACGACGATGCGGCCTTCCGGAAATTCATGGCGGGCCCGGCGCATCATTTTGAAAAGATGTTCCTGATGAGCGTGAACGCCTTCATCCTGCAAAAGCCCGAAAAGGTGAAAGGTCGAGCGATTGGTTTTCCAGTTGGATACCAGGTTTTTCCACTTCGGCGATTCGAATAATGAACCGTCCGAAAGTCCGTCATCAATGCGTTTCAGTTCCTGAATGACGATCCGCCCGGCGCCCATATTCAGGTGGCCGACTTCGCTGCTGCCCTGATAACCATCCGGAAGTCCAACCGGTTCACCGCTGCAATTCAGGAGCGTCCAGGGATATTTTTGTTTATATGAATCGATGTTCGGCGTTTTGGCTGCCAGTACGGCATTGCCCCTGGGGTTTTCATTGTAACCCCAGCCGTCCCGAATGATAATTGCTACCGGTCGCATATGTACCTCTTTCTTTACCACAAAGTCTCTAAGACTCGAAGGGTTGTTATCGTTAAATTTTTATTCAATGTAAGATTTGGTCCATCTCGTTAATGATATTCTGTTCAGATCGAACTAAGTCCAGGTTGTGTAATTTTTCAAGATATTCTTTTTTCGTTTCATCGTTCACGGTTTCGTTGCCCACGATAATTTCCAGTCCTTTGTTAGAGACCAGCCGGGCGGTTTCCGATACAAATATCCGCAATGTGGAATGCAATTTAGCCGCATCGGATGCGCCGTTGTGTAAATGTTCGGCCGTTTTCTGCGCCAACGCCACAGCGACTTCCGTTTGCGTAATTATATCGGACAGCAGGAACTGAATGTGCTGCTGGCGGGTGAGTTTGTTGTTGTGTGCGAAGAAAATCAGGTCGTTGAGTATTTCCAAAGCCTGGGCGATGATTTTCGCCGAATCGAGATCAGACAATGCGCGCATCTCATTGGCTATGCCGCGATAGAATTCGCCTTTGGTTTTAATAGTCGTCCGCCAGCGATACAGATAAATGATATTCTGCTGGATTTCGCTGGTGCCTTCGTAAATGGTCGTGATGCGCACGTCGCGCTTGATTTTAGATCGGAAGAGCACA
>JAQUKI010000008.1 GCA_028719225.1 Fidelibacterota bacterium
CATGGTCGGCACGATCCCGGCGAGAATCCAAACACCGATGATCATTCCGATAAACATTAGGATTAAAATCGCCGACATGGACATACTGATCGTTTTCACGATGCCATCTTCGATTTCTTTCCATTTGAAACCGGAAAGGACACCGATGAAGGCGGAAAGAATCGCCGCGGAAAGGATTGGCAAATGCGGATCGCCGTCCCAAATCTTTAACGTTACGATGAGCGCCACGGCGAGATAGATGATCGGAGTGATGGCTTTCCAGAAAGAGATTGTCGGTTTGGCTTCGTTCATAATCGAATTCATCCTGCTGAATTATCGCTGATTAAAAAATCCCGAGAGAATCATACGGCGGTAATATTATTCAATTTTCCGGTAAAGCGTAAGAGAAAAGCTTGGATTAAGCGAACCGGACGTTTTAGATTTCGGGCGATGATTGAAGTGAAACTGTTAGATCGATACGTTCTGAAGAAATTTTCCATGCTTTTCATTTTGTCTTTGCTGGCGTTTTTAGCGATTTTCAATATCGTTGACCTCATTGAGAAGATGGATAAATTTTTAAAAGCCCAGATGTCCGGGCGGCTCATCGCAACATTTTATCTCTATCAACTACCGTATTACGTCGATATTGCCATTCCGATGGCGCTGTTGCTCGCGTCGGTTTTCACGATTGGAACGCTATCCAAACACAACGAACTGGCGGCGATGAAATCTTCCGGTATTAGTTTGTATCGGCTTTCGATTCCGTTGCTTTTCCTTGGGATATTGTTCAGCGTCGGCTCCTTTTTCTTTCAGGATATTGTCGTCATTCCCGCTTCCCGCGTTCGCACGGAGATCGAGCAAAACAACCTGAAGCGCTCCCGTAATTACGCCAAAACGATCTTCACCAATATCATGCATCAGGATTCACCGAACTGCAACATCGTGATCTCTGTTTTTAATGTCAGAGACAATACCGCTTCGTCGGTGACGATTCAGGACATTGAAAACCAAATCCTCAAACGCCGGATCGACGTTCGGAAAATGATCTGGATTCCGGAAGAGAACAAGTGGCGATTGTCGGATTTCAAGATTCGCTCATTCGATGAAGACGGCAACGAATTGGTATCAACCGTCTTTACCGACTCGCTGATGGAATTTCATCTCAGACCGGACGACATCGTCAGGTCGAATATTAATCCTGAAACGATGCGCTATTCGGAACTGACCTATTTCATCCAGCGGTTGCGCGAGAGCGGCAATGATCCGCGAAAATGGGAAGTGAATCGCCATTTCAAGTTAGCCTTTCCGTTCACCAACCTGATCGTCATTTTATTCGGATTGCCGTTGGCGGCGATGAAGCAACAAAAAGGCATCAGTTTCGGCGCGGGAATGAGCCTGTTAGTCATTTTCGTTTACTACGGATTTGTAAAATTCGGACAGGTGCTGGGTTACAAAGGCATTCTGGCGCCCATGCTGTCCGTCTGGCTTGGCAACATCGTCTTTCTTTGTATCGGCGGATATTTGCTCTACAAAATAAAACAATAGTAAAAGAGTTTTGGGTTTCGTAGCCTGAAAAGATAGAGATCCCCACGAAAAGAGACGAAAGAAGAATGAGACATATGTTTCAGAGTTTTTTATTGGAATGTCACTATTGCCACGTGCTTTAACGCGTGGATATGGTGAATCCATGCTGTCATTCCGGGTATGGCGGAATTGGTTCCAACTTGTCGGAAAATCGCAAATGTCATACCCACTTCCTTATGCTCAGCCGATTCCTCACTTGTTATATTTCTGCTCTAATTCTTTATTATTTTTTTCCTTTTTTTATTTGTAGATATTCGCTACAATTCGCGCGTTTTTTATAGGTTATGATTTAAACTGGCCCGCACTCGAATTTAGTTGGGAAATTGATTTACAATTGGAATATTTCGCAGGACTAACCTGCCAACCCGTAATACATTTTTTATCTATCGTTATACTCACTGCCCGGTCTTGTATGGATTCAGGCCTGTGACAGGGCGAGGTTAATGAATTGTATGATATCGAGAAATACAAATAAGAAGAGTAGGATTCGAACTATGAAAAAACTTGTGATGTGTTTTGGACTGATGCTGGGAATAGCTGGTAACTTACCGGCTGCCAACTGGACGGAAATTGCAAATCTCTCTATCAGTGGGAGTAGTACAGAAACTTATTTTGGTTATGCCGTATGTGTCAGCGGTGATTATGCTATTGTGGGAGCATTCGGCGACGACAGTACTAAAGGCGCGGCCTATATCTTTATTAGAGACGGCAGTAGTTGGACTCAGCAGGCCAAAATCACGGCCAGTGATGGTGCTGCTTCTGATGGTTTTGGCTATTCCGTATCCATTAGCGGAAATTATGCGATTGTAGGAGCCGTTGGCGACGAAAGTAGTAAAGGCGCGGCCTATATCTTTATTAGAAACGGCAGTAGTTGGACTCAGCAGGCCAAACTCACGGTCAGTGGTGGTGCTGATTATGATCAATTTGGCAGTTCCGTATCCATTAGCGGAGATTATGCAATCGTAGGTTCCGGTTGCATAGACAGTAATAAAGGCGCGGCCTATATATATTATACGAATGACACATCGCTTCCCGTCGAACTGACTGATTTTACAGTACAATCTCAGAATGCTGAAGTACTGCTTACCTGGCGGACGGAGAGCGAGACCGAGAATCTGGGCTTTATCCTTCAGAGGAGACAGGAAACAGGAGAATGGAATCAGGTGGCGAGCTATGTGACTGATGAAGCGTTGCAGGGACACGGCAGCACAACCGAAGCGCATGAATATTCCTACACAGACGCAGCGGTTCAGCCGGGCGCAACATATACTTACCGGCTCGGCGATGTGGATTACAGCGGGACGGTGACGTGGCATAAGGAGGTTGAGATTGAGGTTAAGGCTGAAGAAGGACAGACGCCGACGGTGTTCAGTTTGCAGCCGTCTTATCCAAATCCGTTCAACGCACAGTTCACCATCCCGCTGACGCTGAAAGAGTCCATGCCGGTGGCGATCACGCTTTATGACATTGCCGGGCGGGTCGTAAAACTCATACAGGATCGACCGATGGCGGCGGGTGATTACCATCTGCCGGTGAATGCGGACGGCTTACATTCCGGCATCTATTTCGTCAGGATAACGGTCGGGAATTCGACGCGCGTCGAAAAGATCGTTTTGATGAAGTGAGCGGATTGCTTTAGATCGGTCGGCGACCCGGAAAGGTCACCACTTTTTCCGTTTCCAGAAAAACATGAAGGCGCCGACGGAAATCACGGCGAATCCCATGATAATCAGGAAGGCAAACGGGTATTTTTGGAAGGGAATTTTCACGTTCATCGAGAACGCGCTAACGACGAATGTCGGTACCATGATGCCGATCGTGATGATGTTCAAGGTTTTCATCAGGACGTTCAGGTTATTGCCTACGATGGAGGCGCGGGCGTCCATCAGGCTGGCGAGAATGTTAGAATGAATTTCCGATTGCTTGTAGCACTGGGTGTTCTCGATCAGGATATCATCCAAAAACTCCGTCTCTTCCTGTGAAAAGCCGATCTTGACGGCGTTGATCTTCAACTTTTCGATGAGTGCGCCGTTGGAATTGATGGCGTTAAGATAATAGACGAGGCTCTTTTCAAGACTGAACAGATCGATCAGATATTTATTTTCGAGAGCGGAGTTGATTTTTTTCTGAAACTCGTCGGTGATCATGTCGATCGCTTTCAGGTGTTCCAGAAAGTGAAAGATCGAGCGGTAGATCAGTTTGATCATGATGTCGGTATATGAGACGACTTTGTTGAACTGTTTGCCTTCAAACACGGAATAATCTTCATCGGTGATGATGAAGATGCGATCCTTGAACAGAAAGATACCCGCGGACGAAACCTTGAAGACGATGTTTTCCATCGCGGAAAAACTCTTGGGGCGTTTGAAAATGATGGCGATATGGTTGGGTTCGTATTCGAGACGGGACAGTTCGTCCGGATCGAGTGCAGAACTCAATGTATGTTCATCGACGAGATATTCATCGATCAACCATCTTTTCTCTTTTTCATCGGGATTGATAAACTGAAGGATCGGAGCATTCGGCTCGTCGCTTTCGACAATCCTGTTTTCCGCAATTTTATATCGACGGATCATATTGACCTCTTCATTAGAAATTCTCTACAGAGTCTATTTCCAATGCCTCTTCAAAGAGCGCGTTGCGAATGTAAACAATATTTGAAAAAAACAAAGCGGTTTTTTTACGATCCGCCCGATTTATTGTTTCGTTGCTACGGAGTCATGTTTTTTCGGCAAACGGAACTTGATGAATCCGATCGCCCGCCAGACGATCCACAGAATCACCAAATAGACGAACATCAATCCGAAAGTAATCCAGTAACCGCTCAGTCCATACGACGCAAGGAAAGTCATCGGAGCGTTGAGTAGGATCAGAAGCGGAAAACCGATGAACAGCGCGATGCCGCCGCCGTATGCAAGGTCTTCCGCGGCGGGCGATCTGTATTCGGGATCCACGATCCGGATCAAAACCAGACCGGAATTGATCGTGCCGGTCATCTCGCCGAAAATCCCGACAAACCGCTCGAAATGATAGTCATCGAAGGCTCGCTTCGACGTATAGCGCAACAACCAAAACGTCACCAATCCACCGGCGATGCTCGCTATCAAAATGATCGACCAGTACTTGATCACGATCGGCATACTGATGGCAACGATGGAACCGACGACAAGATAATCCACGCAGACGCCGGACACGCGGTTCATGAGCCCGAGATCGATGACCGAACTGGTTTTCGTCAGATCCAGTATTTTTCGGACGCCGACCGCTACGAGCAACGCGATGATAAAATGAAACGACCAGAGCGTTGCGGTGAACTCGCCTAATCCGCCACGCGTCATTAGCGACGCAATTCCGTAGATCAACCAATAAGTGGCCATGTAAACCAAACCGATCAGCCCAACCTGAAACGCCAGCGGTTCGATCGCTTCCGGCGCCAGTGTCAGGCGTCCGGCGATTTCCGGCTCATTGTCCTTGATGATCCCGGTGCGAATGTCGTTAGTGATGCTTTCCGGTCCTTTGATGATGACCGTTTCGCGCCGCCTGATTCCCCAGTTTACGATGGCGACGCCGACGAAATACGCGATCAGAAAACCGATGGCGGCAAACGTCAATCCGAGCGCCGCACCGCCTTCAAATCCATTGTTCACTTCCCAGTTCTTTCCCATCGTGTAGGCGATTCCAGGTCCCATCCCAAAACCCAGCGGCAGGAGAAAACCGATGCCTGCGAACAGGTCCGGTTTAACGGTATAAATAAATCCAAAGGCGACAAGCAGACCGATCATACCCTGCAAAATATAGGTCGATAGTTCAATGAACGCTTTGCTAACCGGTCCTTTGCCGAATGAATTTTTCGATTGCCGTAAACCGAGCGTGATGAACGTCAGGGCAAGTAGATGGTAAACGTACTGTCCCAGCCGGTTTTCATCGAGGTAAACTAAATTCAGCACCTGCTGGCTGATGATCCAGCCGATGAATCCGCCGATGATATTGTTCGGGACTAAGAACTTTTGAAAAAATGGGATGTAGCGGCGAAGAATCGTCCCGACGACGAGAAAGGCGCTCAGATAAGTAAAATCCAGCACCAAATCTTTCAGACTCAAAGTCAAATCCCACGGGTTCATATTTGTCTCCTTCCCTCGGTTGTTAAAGATACAAAGTACCAAACCAACGGAAAATTATCGAGTGTTTTTCAGACATTCAAGGAGTTTAACAAGTTGACGTCAAACCGGAACAATTCCGGCGTTTTCACACTTGAAAACTTGCCGGCCGTTTCCTTTCTCTTTGGGATTCGATAAATTACGCCGCTTTTTTTGATAGATGTTGTTTCTTTTCGTAAACCTGGGTTATTATATGATTCGAAATTACAAACTGATCCTATCAACTCTCTTCTTAACGGCCGCACTTTTCGGGGCATCGGAGGATTTTCAGGGAAATGTCACTATCGATGACAAACTGGCGTTTAGTTTGACGGGGCGATACACCGAAAAGAACGGATTGGCAACCAAGACGACCGATTATTTTACATCTTCGGGAAAGCGGATCATCTCGGAGAAAGTACGTTATAAAGACAGTTCCTTCGACTTGATCGATTATACAGCCCATGATTCCCGCACAGGCAGACACGAAGAGATCGTTCGGAAAGACAATAACTATGTCGTTCGCTTCCAGTCGAATTCGAAGAAAAAGATCGAAGAAAAAATCTTCCCCGGTGAGGAGAACATTCTTCACGCATCGAATGTGGCGATATTCTTTCTGAAAAATATCGATACGATTCTCCGGCAAGATCAGATCACGTTCAAACTGTTGGTTCCCGAACGCATGATGGTCGTTGATTTTCAAATCCGACACACCGGTTCGAAAGTCGTCAACGGTAAGGATTGCCATGAATTTGAGATGGAACCGACTCTGCGGGTTCTCAAACCATTAGTCAAGCCGATTTTTATGTATTACGAGAAACAAGCTCCGAATAAAATTTATGCATATACCGGACCCGTTCTTCCAAGAGATAAAAACGGTCGGCAATTAGTCGGTATCATCAATTTCAAATATCAATCGCCGTCATGAGTTGGTTGGGTTTGATTGGGAATAAATAAAAAACCGGTTCAGTGAGTTCCTGGCAACAAAAGTATCATAACCAAGAATCGGCGCCACATGTAATCATTTTTAGATATGATGCCCCCTGACAATAACAACATATCTAAACTGCATATCACCAACTGTTACCACTAAATTATTTTTAACATCAACCTTGCTGATATTAATCCCATTCAGACTCAAGTCACGATTCCATGTTTTTCCATTATAATGCAGGAACTCGCCCCAATGGGTAAAGGCATATACATCATTGTACCCGGTTCCTCGTACTAAAAATGGATAGCCATTTAATCGGTTATCGGGTCCGTGTACCAGTTTACCTTTGCCTTTTTTGATCGATTCTTTCCAGAGTCCGGAATTTGAAGAGATATAAAGTGTATCTTTGAAAGCCCACACGGAATTCATATAGCCGGCAATAGTCGTATTGCTATGATCGTGTGTATGTCCGACAAGTGATTCATACTTCCTTATCCATTTTATTCCGTCATAGAAAAGAGTCACACTTTCATAGCCATCTGGGTGTTCATCATCAAACTGATTAGATTTCGCAGTTGCCCAGATATGATTTTCGTCAATACCCCAAATATCTATGATCGGCGTATCCGTTCCACTCGTCATTTTCCGAAACCTCGAACCGTTGTATTCGACTATAGAACCAGCATAACCTACAAAATAAATTTTTGATGATGATGTTCCCCAGATGCCAAATCCCACACTTGCGTCAATTCCCATATTTTGCAAATGATATAGCGTCCATTTATTTCCGTCCCAATATTCGGGGAAACCAAAAGATGTTACCCACATATCATTTTCGCAAAAATAAAAGATACTATAGAGTGGAGAACGGTCATAAATCTGCATCAGGTTCCATTTTTCACCATTCCAACGAGCAGCGTTGAAAGATTCTTTACCTGTGCCATCATAAGAAGAGTCGGGATCGTCAACGATTATTTCGCCCACGACCCAGATATTATTCTCGTCAACAATTGCAACATCATTTAGGTAACTGCCATAGAGACCCAGCGTATCCATCTCCCAGACGAAATTATGGCTGGTCGTGTCAGATTGGTTGTCATCGGGTTTCACGGATTTTTCCGGGCATTGGATCAGAAAGGTGAAAAGACAAGCGATGAAAACGACGAGATAGGTCATTTTTTCTTTACCGATCACAATCATGGTTAAACCTACGAACGAATTCAAGGAATATCAAATTGTATGTTGGAAATTGAAGATTGAAGGTTTGTTTTTAGCGAACAGTTACCGAATCCGGAACCCGCAACCCGTAACAGTTTATTGCGGAGCGCGACAGAGTGAGTAATATGAATTGGTCTTGGCATCGTAATATCGTTCAACGATGATCGAGTCCTTAAAATACATATCATAGTCCTGTCGCATGATTTTGGAATGGCTGCCGGTGCGATCGGTCTTTCGAATGACAATAATCGATTCAGTGTTAATGCTCGTGTTTTTACCGAGATCGAAGCGGGCGTATTCATCGGTATCGCGCCATGCTTTCGTCCAGTTTGAATATTTCGCGGCAATACCGATGCCGTAACGCCATTTTTCAGATTTCGGTGTGTTCTGAACCCAGTCAGGCGGTAGGCCCCAATTAACATCGTCGGAAGTCACGTTTTTTTTCGTTTTGGGAGAAGCGATCAGTACGAAATATCCATCCGTTGTGATCGATGAATCGACGACCGAGTAATTATCCCGAATTTCGTCAAAGATGTCCTTTTCGTAAATCAGTTGAAAAATAGGATTCATCAATGACATTCGCCCGTCGTTGATCTCTTCGATATAAAACTTCAGGTGAATGGATTTCTGTTTCGCCAGTGTGTTCAGCGCAACATCGACGGCTTTCTTTTTTGCAGAGTTCTCATTTTGATATTTTCCGCAATAACCAACGGCGTACATAGCGCCTGTCGGAGCATCCGGTAATTTTTTGAACCATGAGGGAATAATGGTTTGCGAAGATATTTCCGTCAGAAAAACGAGTAAAAGAATTGTACTGATTTGAATGGTTGTTTTCATGGAAGACAAAAACGACCAGTCCGGCGATTGCCGGACTGGTCGAACAGATGTCTATTTCCCGACTGCTTCCAGTTTCTGGACTTCTTTCTCGAGGTCTTCGAAACTCAGATTGGCTTTGGCTTCATTGTAAAGAGCCTTCTGCTTCCGGGCTTCATTGAGAGTTTGCTGAACGAGGCTGTTGAGATTATATTCGGCAAGAGAATAGGCATGATAGATATTGCCTTCCTGCTTCATTTCTCTCTTCACGATCTTGCATCCGGCCAGGACGGTATTCGCTACCTGTTTGCTGACAGATGAAGTGAATTCCAATGCCTCGGCCTCAGCTCCGATGCCGCTTTCCTGCATGAAATTCTTCAGCATGTTCGAGACTTTAACTTCCAGCGTTCTGGAAATGGCATCGCGAGCACGAGCGTCGGCGGCTTCTTTCGCCAATCCCATGCTTTGTTTGGCCGCATCGCCCGCTTCATAATAAGCGTCTTCAGCCGATGGCGGGTTTAAATACCATTCCGGAACATTGCTCATTTTCGTCGGAGGTTTTGCACCACCACAACCGACCATCATGAACATAAAGGGAACTAACAATGCAAGAATGATGACTTTTTTCATTTTTACTCCTTCTGTTAAGATACACACAATGAATGATTACCTCACCGCACCTTGTAAAAACGCGGCGAATTTCTTTTTCGATACTTTAATATTCTTGAACGATTTTTCCGTCGCAATGATCAAAGAACCTACATCCAGACCTTTTCCGCTTCCGTCGGTCGTCGCTAAAACGTTGCCCGTGGATTTTTCCACGAGATTCAGCGTCAGATTCGATTCGACAAAAAACTGTTTTCCGGATGGCGATTCAATTTCCTTCTTATTTCCCACCGTTGCAATGCCTTGAATCACAAATCCGGCGTCTTCCGTCACTACATATCCATTTTCGACGACGAGATTGGAAACATCTTTCTCGACGAATTCAAGCCGCTTTCCCAAATTATCAGACACCTTCACGGCAAATTTCAGGTCGGCGACAATGATATCGAATCGAATGGTTACCTGTGATTTTCCGATCGCGGGGCGGTATGTTTCCGGGATTTTTAACAGATTCAGATAAACCTGAACTGCGCCGGATCTTCCCAGATTGTCGGTCGGCGTCGCAACAGTACTGAATACGGCAAAACCGTCCGAATTCGTTTCCGCTTTACCGATAGATTCGCCGTTTTCAAACTTCGCCGCGATGGGAAAACGATCGACGCCGATTTCACGGTTATCGGACGTTTTGTAAATGACGCGGACCTTTATCGGTTCCGGAAGCGGATTCCCGGCTTTACTTTTTTGATCGTTTCCGGAAACGATCCGCAATTCGATCCGTGACAGAACATCGCGCAGTTCGGCGAGAATTCCAGGTCCGGTGAATTGATCGATGTTCGGATATTGCGATCCTGTCAGCGCCGTGTACAACGCACTTTTGGTATAAAACTCCGGAATCGTGTTTTGCGCGTCGGTGAAATTTTCTATCGCGACGAACATCTTTCCGTCCGCGATGGATTTTCGCCCGGTCTCGACCAATTGCCCGGTTTTCATCAGTGTCTCGTCCATCTGGACTTCCAGCCCGGACAGGTATTTTTGCTTGTTTAAAACCGCCAGCGCATAATTTTTTCCTTTGACCTCTTTCGTCTCGACGATTTCCATCCCGGCGATGGTTTCCGACGCCGCGCTCTTCGTTCTGGATTTTACTTCGGATGAAATGTAACTCTTGTCGCCTTCACGGAATTCACTCTCGATGGTTTCGAGTTCCGACTCGATTTTCACCTGAATCTGTTTGGCAACGTCCGCGCGGGCGAGTTCGGCGGCTTCGGTCTTGTCTTCCGAAATCCCAACGCCGAGGAAGTATTTGGCAGGCGGATATTTTTTATGAGAGCTGGTCTTCGCCCAATCGGGAACCTGCGCGAACATCATTGATGAAGTGATGAAAATGATCCAACCAATTCTGATTATTTGTATTTTCATTCCGACCTCCTTCATTCGTCCGCGACGTTCAGCAGGATCAATTTCCGGCTGACGGACACTTTGGTCAACTCGCCGCCACCTTTATAGTTCTGCTTTAGAAACCGATAAATATCCGAAGACGATTTGTACTGTGCCGCGTCGCACCAAATCTGGACATCGTATGTGTAGTCGGCAACGACGTTTTCTTTATAAGTTTTTGAGACCTGCTTCAACAAGTCGCCAAAACCGAAGATGATCGTCTCCGCATCGTCTTTATCGAAAGTGTTCGCGATGCTCAGAACGAGTTTGTACTGAATGCCCTGCTGAATGTCCTGCTTCCAGTAATTCGTGATGCGGCTGAGGACTTTATCGATGGCGTCGTTCATCGCCTCTTCGATCAGAACCGCGTCGGCCGTCGCCCGTTCCGGGCTGTAGCCGGTTTCGGTTCCGAGCAGACGCGCGGTTGTCGTTTCGTAAGCGCGGCATCCGACGACACCTTTTTTCACGATAGTCGAACCGACTTTTCGTGTCTCAATCGTCACGTTATATGAAATGTAAACATCACTGCCGATAGACAATGCCAACAAATAACTGTAGTCGTCTTCGCCGCCCTGAAGTGCGTTCTGAGCCGACGAAAGTTCCTGCAAAACCTGTTGTTGTTCAGGCACGATGACTTCATATTTCCGGGCAGTCAGATAGGATTCGATGACCTCAGCGCCTTTTTTCAGATTCGAATCCGTTTTCAGCAATTCAAGCGGCGCTTTTCCGTCCTTGGATTCGGGGATCACCATGATGGACGGTAATCCAACCGAACCGGCAACTGTAGCGACTTCGGCGAGGATTCCTTTTTTAACCAAATCTTCTTGCAGAAGCGCTTTGTTGATCTTGAAAGTTTTTTCGACTTTCAGTTTCTTCCCGCCGTCGACTTTCAGTCGTGTATCGTAGAAATCGGCTTCCCACGATTTGAACTGCTTAAGATTTTCCTTTGTGAAAAATTCTTCCTGGATCGGCTGAAATGCAGATTTCTCCTGATCGGTCTGAATAAGCGGATCGGAACCGCCGAAGAGGACAAACCAAACAGCTGCTTTGAAAGCGTCGTTGTTGGCGCGTTTGTCCAGTTCGGAAGCTTTATCCGAGCCGGAACCATAACCGGTCGCCCGAATCATTATTTCTGACGGCGAGGTGCTTTCGACGAGCACGGCTTCCCGCGAAACCGGCAGATTCGACTTTGCCATGAGAAAACTGACACCAAATATTAAGATCATGAACAATCGTGAAGTCTTCATGTGCATTCCTTAAAAATTTCCAAATTTTTTATCGATCCCTTTTTGAAGCATTGCGCCCGGATTAACCGACAGCGTCGGAATCGAATAATGAATATAAAAACCATATGTTGGCGAAATACTGGAGATTCGCGGCGCTTTATAACCGGTATAGTTTTCGACATCAATTTCTTCATCTTTGTATTTCACCGTCCACCAATCCATCGCGGGAAATAAGTTCATCCCGGCAAAAACGCCGATATTCCAATCGATGTTTACGGCATATTCCAGTCCGAGATTCACACGCGCGCCGAGACTGTTGTTGGAAATCGTCACGTTTTCATCTTCCCACGTATCCGACAGAACCAGATGCTGAATGCCCGCAAGCGCTTCGGCGTGAACCGCCATCGGACCGAGGTAAAATTTCCGCATATAACCTAAATAGCCGCTGAATATTCCCGCCGCCCAACTATCTTCAGGTACATCAAAATAGATATCCCAAAAACTATTGTAAATTGCACTTCGGACAGGTGTTGCGCCCGCCGTTCCACCGATGACTAAAAACGACTGCCGTTTTTTCGTCAACTCGGCAATATTCCACTGCATATCGAAATCGATCCCGATTGCTCCACCTTTGTAATCGCCAAAGTGGATATAAAAATATTCGTCATTGAAAAAAATTCCTTCTTTAATGTCCATTTTAAACCATCTCGGTTTCACTGAAATGTCAACTCCAATTCTCGGATGTTCAAGTATCGTCATGCCACGAACCCAATCGCCCTTTTTGACTGCCCATGCAGTGGAAAGTTGCTTGCCGGGCTTGTTTGGATCGGAAACTGTGCCGATGCGCACAAATCCGGATTGGCGGAATTTGATCTTTCCGGTCTTGGTCTCCGAATATTCGCCAACAAAAAACGGTTCATCCATTCGTATTCCTTCCGATTTCGTAAGCGGGAAGCGAATTGTTCGACCGTCAACATCGGCGATTGGAGCCGTCAGCTTGAACATGTCGATACCGCGCGTCAATACTTGCAAATTCATTGTTAAAGTCTGAACGGCGGTACGGTAAGCGAACTCTTCTGCGTCGATCATTGCTCCGTCTATGTTGTAATCCTTTTTCTTTTCGGCGCTCGATGTCGCATCCGAGCGAATCGTTGCCAATTTTTCAACCTGCGGTTCATCGCCCGCGATAATATGGAACCAGATCAGTCCACCGCTGATTGAAACACTCAGGTCTTTTTCATCTTTTTCCTTTTTGAGTTTGTACTTTGAGATAAAGGGCACATAAATATAAGAGGAGTTCATGACCTGTTCCATCTGTTCCGCCGTGACTCCGAATTCCTTCGCCTTGACGGCAATGAACGAGTTTTTCTGAACTTCGGAGACAAGATTTTGAGCGCGAAGTTCTTTGCTCACATCGAGAAATTTGATGATCTCCGGCGCGATAATTTCACGAATGACCACGGCGATCTGATCGTCTCCAACCATCCCTTTAGCCCGAAGATTTGTTTTGAACGTAGATTGAACCGCTTCGGGAAGCGGATTGTAATCGAATCGCGGAATCCGAATGCTTTCGTGTATGGCGTTCAGCCAATACCGCTCGTTTTCTTCCGACAATCGTATGTCGGAATTGGTTATCATCAGTGCGTCCACAAAAGATACCGATTTTCGTGTATACTTCCCGGATTGCGGAAATGAAATCGCCGTCAACATCAGAATGAATCCGACGACAGCGAGAATTTTCTGTCGGGATGATCCGAGATTCGGTGAACAGATGATTTGTTTTTTAATTCGCACGATCAACACCTCAACTTTACAGATTCATAATATGGTTGAATTTCTGCTATGGCCGGTAATAAATCAAACTTTTTTTTCTCCACCCGGAAACGACAACTTTTTTATTGACAAAATGCAACTTTCGGATTAAACTTGCAAAAAGAATCAGGTATAATCCATGCAGCACAAAAGCCTCTCCCGATTTGCCCTTTCTCTCTTGCTCGTTGCAATTTGTGTTCGGACGTCCGGTTCGACTCTTGTTATCAACGAAGTCATGTTCGATCCGCACGACGCAGATTATTACGACGAGTTCATCGAGTTATTCAACGCAGGAGATTCGTCTGTTTCCGTCAATGGAATGCAGTTAAACGTTAATGACATTTCATCCGGTCTGCTGATAGTCGATTCCTCTCTCGGACTCGTCGTAAAACCCGGCGGGTTTGCACTTATCATGGAAAAAGACTATTTCCTGAATTACAAATCGACGACCTATGACGAACTGATTCCCGACTCCACTCTCAGGCTGGTCATTTCGACGAACGCTTTCGGAACCGGCGGCCTAAAGAACACCACGCCGAATCTCGTTGCGCTGGTTTCTGCCGACAGCGAAACTTTGAGCATCGTCACAACAACGCCAAACCAATCTTCCGGATATTCGGATGAAAGAATCGAACCGGATAGTTCAGATGCTTCGGAAAATTGGGGAGACAGTCGCCAGTTATTTGGTACGCCCGGCTATCGTAACAGTATCTCGCCGTTGCCGTTCGATCTATTTCTAAGCCGGTTTTCATGTCTCACCGACTCTCAATCACTCGAAACCGGTAAAACTATCGATTTTTCCATCATTGTGAAAAATATCGGCGAAAATTCATGCGATTCCGCACTAATCCTTTTTGGTGAAGACCATAACGGCGACAGTATTTTGTCTTCACAAGAAACGCTTTTCTCGACTTCCGTCGAACTCGCGCCGAAAGATTCGATAGAGATTTCGACAAGTACAACTTTTAATCATTCAGGCATTCATCAGTTGATTGCCAATGTGTCGTTTTCCCCGGATGACCAACCGGACAACAATCGGCAAACATTGGAAATCCGGCTTCCTTTTCAACGGCATTGCCTCGCCATCAACGAATTTATGTACTGTCCCGCTTCCGGTTCGGGCGGCGAATGGATCGAACTGCTCAATATTTCTGCCGACACAATCAATCTCCGAGATTGGACGATCGGCGATAATTCGACGACGGTGACTCTCACGAAGTCAAGTTACTTCTTACCGCCTGATGAATTTGTCGTCATCGCAAACGATTCATTATTTCTGCAATTCTGGGGAAGTCCGCCGCATTTTCTAAAAAGCGCCCAATCGATTCCCGCGCTCAACAACACGAACGATTCGATCCTTGTTAATGACCTTTGCGGGCGCAGGATCGATGGACTCGGTTATTCCAAGACGTGGGGATACCGGACAAATTACTCTTTAGAGAGGAAAAATCCGTTTATACTCAGCAATTCATCATCGAACTGGACGCTATCTGCTTCTTCGGAAGGAGGAACTCCGGGACAACCGAATGCGATTCTCCTGAAAAGTCTCGATCTTCGCTGGGAAAACTCGAATACATTTCTTAAAAATGACCGACTCTTGCCGGGGGAGTCGCTCAACATCACTTATAGCATCGAAAATAATGGCATAGGAACAATCTCAGAATTCCAAGTTTCGTTCGACTTTCTTTCCGATACAAACGCGTCCGTTATGCCGGTTTCTTTTTATCAACAAGCCTTTACGGATTCGATCATCTCATTGCAGAAATCCCTCGATTCCATATCGGTTCCGATTGATTTCGCCGGAAGTGGTTTTATTAAAGGCAGGATTTTATTCAATGATGCTGATTCTGCCAATAATGTAATTCTTTTGCCGGTTAAGATCGGTTATCCGGCACAAAGTATCGTTATCAACGAATTTATGTGTCAGCCGGAATCCGGGAATACCGAATGGATCGAGTTATTCAACCGTTCCGAATCGTCGGTCAATCTCCGTAACTGGTCTCTCAAACACGCTTCATCCACGATTTATCCGATAACGGACTCGGCGATCTTCATCCAGCCAAAATCATTTGCCGTCGTAACTGCCGGTGAAAATATTGGTTATGAAATTTCGTCCAACATTCCGGTTATTATTCCCGGTTCTTTTCCGGCGCTGACCAATTCAGCGGATTCAATCGTTATCATCGACGCCGCAGGACAACGGACCGACGCGCTTAAATATGAATCCACCTGGGGCATTCGAGCCGGCGTGTCGCTCGAACGCATCGACCCAGACGGGAAAAGTTCAGATCCATCGAACTGGAAGC
This sequence comes from Fidelibacterota bacterium, assembly GCA_028719225.1. GTDB lineage: Bacteria > Fidelibacterota > UBA2242 > UBA2242 > UBA2242 > 0-14-0-20-45-22. Next base: position 16,049 of record JAQUKI010000008.1, read on the forward strand.
AGTCGAAAGATACTCAGTGCGCAACACCCGGAATGATGAACTCGAATTTAAAATGCGACTATGACCTTGCTATCGTCTCATTTACTCTGATCGATTCGGTCATCGAATCAAATGAAAGTGCGACATTTTCTATATGCATCAAAAATGCCGGTAAACTTCCCGTCGCGTCTTTTTCACTCGAAATATTCTCCGACGCGAATTCCGACAGCCTGTGTATAAATGATGAACGAATTTGGTTTTCCCCGACCACACAAGTACTCGATCCCGACTCGACAGTGCTATTCTTTGGCGAGATTTCAAACTTACAAAGTGGAAAAAATTCGCTGATAGCCCATGTCGTTCTCGATTCGGATGACTTTATTGAAAATGATGTTGCTTATTCGATGCTGAGAATTTCTTTTCCGGAACAGTCTTTGGTCATCAACGAATTTCTTCCTTATCCGAACTCCGAACAGGTCGAGTTTATCGAATTAATTAACCTTACCAACGATTCGATCGATCTGGCTGATTGGACTTTATCAAATTTACATACTCGAACAAATCTCGCTTCTGTCCGGGTTTCACCTGACAGTTACTCGATTCTATCGGCAGACAGTTCATTCTTCACTCTGTTTGCGCCGTCGTCCGCCGGTATCGTCATCCTGGAAAAGTGGCCGGGAATGAATAATGTCGCCGATGTGATGATTTTGAAAGACCTGACGGGTAAAACGATCGACTCGGTTTTTTTCAATGAAAATTGGAAACCAAAACAAGGGATTTCCTTCGAGAAATTACTGCCGGTCCTGCCCGGAAGTTTTTCCGATTCATGGCGATTTTCCGTTTCATTGTTCGGGGCAACGGCCGGATTTTTAAACAGCGTTACGCCGTACGATCAGGATCTGGCTATCGATTCCATCACAACGTTTGACAATATCGGCGATACGCTTACTGTTTTTTCGACCGACTTTATCATTCATAATACCGGAAAATTCAACTCGTCTTCTGCGTATCTGATTGTTGAGGAGCGCATTTGTCAACAATTCACAGAAGTATTGCGAACGACAATTCCATCGCTAACAGCAGGAGAAAATCGTCAGATTTCCTGTTCTTTTGGGGCGTTCAATTCCGGCATTCACCACTTACAGGCGATTGTTCAATTGAGCGGCGATGAACATCCTGCGAATGATACCATTCGCTTCGACGTAATCGTTGCATTCCCGCCTGCATCGCTTCTGATTTCAGAATTTCTCGCATTTCCAAATGACGCTTTAACAGCAGGCTCGTCTATTGCTGAGTATGCTGAGTTCTACAATCCAACAAACCAGAATATTAGCCTGGAAGGTTGGACTTATTCGGATGAAAATACCGGAAGACCGGTGGCAATCGGAAAGACGGATTCGATTCGGGCGCTTGACTATTTCGTCGTAGCGAACGACTCATCGATCTTCCATTTCCCCAATATTTCGCCGGAAAAAATCAGCGTTATCGGCAATTTTCCCTCATTAAATAACGACGAAGACCGGATTTTTATTTTCGATCCTACGATGGTGCCGATCGATAGCGTCTGGTTTACTTCCTTGTGGAAAATTGAACAAAATATCGCTATGGAGCGCGTCTTTTTCACAAATCCCAACAACCATCAAAATTGGCGATCATCCGTCTCGCCATCCGGCGGAACGCCGGGACAAAAGAACAGCGTTTCCATCGATACTAAAATTGCCAAACCGGGTATTCAAGTCGAACCGAATCCATTTTCTCCCGACGGAGACAGCCAAGACGATGAAGCCGTGTTTCATTACCGCCTGCCGTTTCCTTCCGCAAGAATCAGTCTGGAAATCTTCGATGTCGCCGGGCGGCTCATTTACAAACCGGCAAATCATTTATCCACGTCAAGCGAAGGCGTTATCTACTGGAACGGTGAAAGCAAATATAGTGAGAAAGCGCGAACTGGAATTTATATCGTAAAATGTACTGCTATCGATTCAGACGGAAAGAAAACTGTGGGATATGTCACGACCGTCGCATTAGTCCGCGGTTTATAAAAGAAAATTCTTGATTTTTCGTTCGTTTAATAATAACGTTTGGCCATCATTTATATTGAAAAATCATTGAAAAAGGAGTGTTGCAATGAAAAAGGGTACAAAAATTTTCTCAGTTCTTTTTGTCTTGACCGTTCTTTTTAGTCTGAGCTTTGGGGAATCGATCGAAGAAAAACTTCAGCAGATGGCTGCCGACAATGCCAAACTGTATGTTACGCCGCTGGTGACTGCATTCGGTTCCGGCATGAACAGCGGTTGGTTCCATTCGGCGAAACCTCACAAACTGCTCGGATTCGATCTGGGCGTCAAGGCAATGGCTATCACGATCCCCAAAGATCAACAGACGTTTGTATGGGACATGTCGAAGATTCCATGGACTCAATCGGTAACGATAAATAACGTTGACTACAACATCGAAATCGAGGGAGAAGACCTCTATCAGGAGAGTGAAGTCCCGACATTTTTTGGTAAAAATAAACCGGGCACGATCGAACCGGTTGCAGCATCTGAAATTGTCACAATGCTGAAGAGTCAATTGGCGGCACAAGGAGTTTCGTCTGATGTTCTTAATAATGCAGATGTGACCGATGAACTAACTACGATTGCAAACGGCGTTGAACCAATGAACACGCCTCCGGGAATTGACTTCGAGATATTACCATTGATGGTTCCACAGGCAGCGATCGGTGTTAAAATTCCCGCAACTCCGATTAATTTTGACATCGTCGTACGCGCGTTGCCGGAAATGAATCTGACAGACATCGGCAAATTCAAATTCTATGGTGTGGGCGGCAAACTCGCTTTGGATCCGTTCATCCCGTTACCTATGTTCGGGATCGGACTTTCCGCCGGTGCATATTTTCAGAAAATGGAAATCGGCTCCGTTTTGGAATCCAACCATTCGATTTTCACATTGACGGCGGGCAGAGATTTTAATTTACTGGTTCTTGGCCTTGGCGTTTACGGCGGCGTTGGTTTTGAAAATTCGGACATGAAAGTATCCTACGAATATCAAGGCGCCGAAGGCGATGTATTGAACGGAACCAAGATTAAATTTGACATGAAAGGCGACAATAAATTCCGCACGACAGTCGGTGCTCGTCTGAGGCTGGCAGTCATCAATATCAATGCGGACTATTCCACCGGCGCAGACAATGTTCTGACCGCAGGCGTAGGTTTGACGCTGAGATAATCCAAAACGTAATATGAATTAATCCCTCCGGGAACTTTTTCCGGAGGGATTTTTTTATGAGCTGCTTGGTTTTTTTCTCAATAATACCTAATCTCTGCGGTTGATTAGATGATTGAAAGAAGGTACTAAAAGTATGGGAAAATGGGCGGGAACACTGATCGGTGGCGGGATCGGCTGGGCTTTTGGCGGGCCGCTGGGCGCACTGATCGGCGCTTACCTTGGCAATGTGATTACAGATAATAGCTCGCGCAGAAGCGGGATATTTGATACGAATCCGATAAGAAATGAAAATGTTTACGGCGACACGCGGGCCGGAGATTTCGCCGTCGCCATGCTGTCACTTTTTGCCTATGTCAGCAAAGCAGACGAATCAGTCAAATCCTCCGAGGTTGCGTATGTCAAGAAATTTCTCGTCGATAAATTCGGAGCACACAACGCACAGGATCTGCTTTACCTTTACAAGGAAATTCTAACTAAAGATTACGACATCCAGGAGGTTTCCGAGCAAATCCGAAATCATATGGATTATTATTCGAGACTCGAACTGGTTCACATTTTATTCGGAATCGCAGCAGTTGACGGTGGCTTACAAACCTCCGAACTCAACGCCATCGATACGGTAGCCGGAGGGTTGGGCATCAAGACCGAAGACTTGCGTTCGATCCGCTCAATTTTCATCGGTAATACCGATCAGGCATACAACATTCTTAACGTCAGTCCGAAAGACGAAACAGAGATCATCAAAAAATCCTACCGAGAACTTGCTAATAAATATCATCCTGACAAAGTGGCCAATCTCGGCCCGGAAATTCAAAAACTCGCTGAGGAAAAGTTCAAGTCCATCAACGATGCATATCAAACCATCCGCAAGGAAAGAGGTTTCTGATTTCCGTGAATTCCAAACATATCAGGCTTACGAGCAATCTATCGATCGTTCAGCGAGATGTTATCCATTTTCCTTCCATCGATTCGACCAACACTTATCTGCTTGGCAACCACACGCATCCGCACGGAACAGTCGTTCTCGCCGACTATCAATCAGCCGGGCGCGGCAGACGCGGAAAGCAGTGGATTTCTCCGACGGAATCCGCGATCCTGTTTTCCATTTACCTGCGCGAAAATATCCGCGAAATTCCGATCTATGCGTTTACATTTTTAGCGGCGGTCGGCGTCTTTGAAGGCATCGCCCGATTCGTTTTACCGGATTTGGTTTCGCTGAAATGGCCAAACGACGTGATGATCAACCATCGAAAAGTCTGCGGCATTCTCGTCCAAAGCAAAACGTCATCCGAAGAAATGTCTGTCATCGTCATCGGCATCGGTGTAAATGTCAGCCAGCCGGATTCATTTTTTAAAAACGATCTGGCAAACGCCTGCTCGATCCTCTCGGCAACCGGCATTCGGCTGGAACGAATCGAACTCCTGAACTCCATTGCAGATGCACTCGATGCTAATCTTGAATTATTGAATCGATCCGGCGCCGATGCGATCCTATCCAAATGGAAACGCTATTGTCCATACCTTGGAAAAAAAATCGCCGTCACCGACGATTTTTACCGCTACGAAGGCATTTTTCGGGATATTTCACCATCCGGCGCGCTGATCCTTCGAACGGAAACCGGCGACCGAACATTTCACGCGGCTGAAGTTTCAATCGAAAAGGAGAAATTATCATGATTCTTGTCGCGGATATCGGCAATACAAACATCACGTTTGGCATCTTTGACAGAGAAAAACTGCTGAATTTCTGGCGGCTGAATACCTCGGTATCTCGCACCTGTGATGAATATTGGATAGACATCAATCTCCTCTGCCGCGATGCGCAGTATGATCTTCGCCGGTTGGATGCCGTCGTTATTGCCTCGGTCGTTCCGGATCTGACGCAGACTTTCCAAGAAATGACGACGAAATATCTCAAAATGGAAGCGATGATCGTCGCCGCAACTTTAAACCTCGGACTTAAATTACTCGTTGATGAACCGAGTCAGTTGGGAACCGACCGGTTATGCGACATCGTCGCCGCGAAAGAAATCCTTTCCTGCCCGCTTGTCGTTGTCGATGTCGGCACCGCAACAACTTTCGATGTTCTCAACGCGGACGGCAATTACATCGGCGGAGCGATCGCGCCAGGATTGGTAACGGCCGCAACCAATCTCGTGCAAAAAGCCGCACAACTTTACGACATCGAGATCACCGCTCCGGAGTATGTCATCGGAAAAAACACGCGCGAACACATGCAGAGCGGCATTTTCATCGGACACATCGCCATGATTGAAGGAATGATCGAACGAATCCGCTCGGAAATGGCCATTAATTCTCTTTCGATCATGATCACCGGCGGTTTTTGCGATGAGATCGTACGCCATTCAAAAATCATCACGCATTCCGACCGGTTGCTGACATTGAACGGCATTCGGCTGGTCTGGGAACGAAACCGTAAACCGAATAAATAGAAAACAACCGCTGGAGACTCCGGGGATCGCATGATACATTCTTCAATTTACAGGCAGAAACTTACTGGCATCTATGCCGCGCTGACCATGTCCTTTCTGCTGATTTCTCCGGAGCGATTGTCTTCAGGAACGACAGAAACATACGATTACCGCGTCGATTTTATTATCGTCCCATCTGTCGATCTGACGATGAAAATTTCCCGGACGACTTACGACGGAAAGCCTGCCGAGCGGCTCCAATTTTATACCAAGACCAAGAAAGTGTTCTCAACCTTTTTTTCAGTCAATAATTACTATGAATCGCTCTACGATCCGACCGATTTTTCCATTCAGTTCGGGAAAAAAATCATCGAACAGCCGAACGTCAAACAGGAGATCACGTCCGTTTACCGAAACTCGCACGTCGAATATTCAAACGGAAAATCTGTCTCTATTCCACCCAAGACACACAACTTTTTTTCACTTTTAATGCACATCCGAACACTGAGTGCGAACGAAATTCGGACATTTCGCGTTCCGGTCGAAATTGAGGGAAAACTCTTTGACGCTAGCCTAAAATATATCGGCGAGGAACGACTTCCCGTTGGCGATAAAACCCTCCGAACCGACCGAATCGAAATCCTACTTTCGGAGATGACCCCAGGCCAGTCGCCGGTGACAAAACTGACCGATATATTTTATTGGAAGATCGGTTCGGAGGAAGGCAAGCGGACGGTCTGGCTCGAAAAAGGAAATCGCCGGCGGATCGTCCGTACGGAATTTTACATTTCCGCAACATGGCTAACAGCGAGGTTAATTGATGAAGAATAAACTTTTCGCTAAACTGAAACCTTTCTGGATAAAATACCGAAAGTTGCTCATCACATGGCTGATCATTATCTTGGGCATTACGCTGGGACTGCTTTTCCATGTGGATAAAGCCGTCATTGCCGTCATTGCGCTCGCGTTCGGCGTTTTTGCCAATGCTTTTGCAGGATTGATGGGCATAATCGCATTGGTTCCTTTGGTTGGACCAATCGTTGTTAAGGTCCTTTCTCTCCCATTTTTTTGGCTGATGAACGCCGTCGGTTATTATATTTCGGTGGCAGCAATTAAAAAAGGATACAAACAGGATGTCCTTTCCTATCGAGTTATAACGGTCATTTTCCTGATCGGTTTCGTGCTTGGTTTCGTCATCGCCAAACTCATCAGTTAGGACGCTCTAATCGCTCCAAAAAGACAGAATATAAGCGCCGGAACCCAATCCGATTCGCGGCACTGTTCCCTGATAACCAGAGTGGTTTTCGTCGTAATATTGCGGGATGAGTCCATAGTTGTTCAACGATTGATCGACAATCCATTTCCTTACGTCTTGTATTCGGGGTGAAATCGGATTTCGCTGAAGTGCCGCCAAAATCCGCAGGTTGCCGAAAATCCATTCCTGTTTATCCATCCACTCTCCGCCGGGAGTTCTTCGGTAACCACGGTGAGCGCTCTTCATCGACAGATATTTATCATAAGCGGCAAACGTGCCCTTGGTGATGTTGTCCTGCGATGTATAAATCCAATTCAGCGCTTCGACCGACGAGGCGTCCATGTAAATATATGGATTCTTGTCTTCAAGATTTCCCTTCAGCGAGTTTTCATCAGTGTCGATCATATTTTTATCGATGTTCATCCTCAATGCATTTGCGGTGTCTTCGTATTCCGCAATTCGTTTCTGATCGTTCAGGAAGCGTGCCATCAGCGAAGCGCTCACCAACCCATTATAAGCGCAAGCGGATGAATAGAGATAATGTTTTTTCTCCAATTCGCGTCCCCACGGACCGATGTTGGAACCGATCAGACCGGTTTCATCGACTGAATTTTTCAGGACATCGGCGATCTGGTTCGAAATTTTCCGCCAGTAATAGTTGAGAAATTTAATATCCTCGGTCTTCTCGACATACTGGCGAAGATTCCAAAGCGTAAGCCCGAGTCCTTCGATTTCGATGATAACGCCGTTATCGGTCTGTTCGGATTCTTCAACGCCGTTTCCAAGATAACGAAAAACTGAAACGGCATAATCCTGCCCGACGCCGGTCGGATTTCCCTGCCAATTGAACCGCTTGTATTTTCCGCATCGGCCGTTCATGATGAACTGTAAAGCCGCCAAGGCTTCCTCGGAGTGTCCGGCTTTCAACAAAGCGCTGATTGAATATGCCTGATCGCGCACCCATGTGGAATTCAGATTGGATGGTGGCAAAGAAGATACGATCTGGCCGCGTGCCGGAAATTCTTCACGGCATTGCGCCATTTTAATCAGACACAGCGATTGATAATAAAGCCGTTTTTCATTGGCCGTGATGTTATTCGGCAGAACGGTCGCCCTGTGCCATTTTTTCCACCAGTCGATTTCCTCGAACAGCGCAGAAAATCCCGGATGCTCGTTCTTGAATTTCGTCAACGAAGAATAACCTTCCGCTCGTTCGTCAGAATCAAATGAAACCAACGCCATCAACCATTTGGTTCCATTCGCGTAATATGCCCACTTTCCGATATTCACCTGAAGGTTCTGAGTGTTGACCTCGAAATTCAGCGATAGATTTCCGACATCTTTTCCTTCGAGAACAACGAAAAATATCCAAGCCGGTTTATCAATGGAAAATGGACAGAACGCATATTGCGTGAGCGTGAAATTTTCACCGGAAAGTTCGTGCTTCACAATGCCAGTATTTTCAATATAACCAGCGTCGGTTTGTGTCAGCGATTTCAACTGGATTTCTTCTTCTCCGCGAAAGAGAATCGCCCGCGCCGATGAAATCACCTGTTTGGTTGGTGTCCTCTCATCAAATTTCCGATACACATGCGGGTAAAAATTATTGAAGACACAATTCTGAACGTCATAGCTCGCCGTCGAAATTCCGTTAGTGAACGGAATCTGAAACCAACTACCGTACAGTTTCGGTTTTTTAACATCGGGCGCAGATTTATAATCCGATATCAGAATTTTCAACGGCGGGCGATAGATCCCTCCGTCTTTTCCGGAATCGAAGACACGGACAGCAAGCACGTTTTCATTGCGAAGCAGGTGTCCCGGAACGATGTATCGGCGGATTTTATCTCTGCCGGTCACATAATCGGGCGGGAACGAACCGCTTGCGCCAACCTTCTCGCCGTTAAAAAATGTCTCATCTACATCATCTATTTTCCCCAGAATTAATGCCACCGAATCGTTTTTACAGGTGGTAGAATCGAGTGAAAAATGGTAACGATACCAGCCATAGCCATCGTAATTTTTATAACCTTGCACCTCCCAATAAGACGGGACGAGAATTCCCTGCCAGAGCGAATCGTTCAGGTCCGGATTTGCCCAACTGCTGTCATCGCCGGTTCGGAAAAGCCACTTTCCCATGAGAGACACATCGCTTAAAGCAACCGAACAACAGAGAATGAGACAACAGGTAATTTTAAGAATTTTCATGAAACGGTACGACCGCTGTTATTAATGATAATTGATAAAAAATCAACCAACTTTTCTTGGTTAACCCGAAGGTAAATTTGCTAAATGCTTCTCTCAAGTTCAAGCAACTTCCGTTTCATCGCCAATCCGCCGCCGAAACCGACTAATTTTCCGCCCGCTCCGATGATGCGATGGCAGGGAATAATTAACGGAATCGGATTGTGATGCAATGAACTTCCGACACCACGGGCGGCTTGCGGCTGGTTCATCCAGAATGCAATTTCGCCGTAAGTTGCCGTTTTTCCAAAAGGAATCATCCATGTCCAGAAAAGAACCTGAAGCGAGAACATCGAGCGGATCAACAACGGATGGATTTTCGGAGCCGGATAAAGCTTGCCCTCGGTATACGAACATAGAACTTTTTCCGCGATCTGTCCGGAAAAATCCGATGATGACGCCTGACGAATCTTCACACCGAGTCGCATCAATTTTTCTTCGGTTTCCATCCATTCATCTTCCGACAGACAGACGGCAACGACGCGATGCTCTGTGGCAACGATTTGAATATCCATCATTCCATGACTTTCGCCGACAAAGACGGTTTCGATTTTCTCACCCGAATCGAATGAAAATCCCGCCTGATCCATCCCGCTGGCAAGCATCGCCCGGCAGCCCGGACAATCGCGCCAATGAGAAAAAACATCCGTTTCGACGCCGGTTTCCACTCGGTGCGCGATTATTTCTATGGCCAAATGCTTTGTCAGGTGCGTCTTCATTTTCACTCCGATTGATCTTAACGACAGAGAAAATTTAACTATTGATTCCTCAATCGCGAAAAAAATCTTCACCAGAAAAAATTGATGGCGCTTGCCGTCTATGTTATTAAATTCAAGTGCGTCACGAAAGGAAAAGTAACGATGAAAACAAATCCGCTAATCGAATACGACAATAAAATCTTCTCGGCCATCGCCGCCGCCCGATATTCCGAGGCGCTCTGGATCGCCGACGAGGAAGTGCATCTCGCGTATGAACGTTTCGGAACCGCGAATACCGAAACAGCAAAAGTCCTCAATAATCTCGGCTGGATTCACGACCTGATGGGACACGTAAAAGAAGCGGAAGAAAATTATCTCAAGGCTCTGGAAATTAAAATTTTGGATCAGGGCGCGCATTCCGCCGATCTCATTCCGACACTCGAAAATCTTGTGACGCTTTACATCAGTCAGAAAGAAAATGAGAAAGCGAAAACCTTTCTGAACAAACTCATCACCGTCGTCGAAACGCTGAACGATCCTTACAAAATGCGGAAAAGCGTTTATCTGTGCAATCTCGCCGAGATTGAAGAATCCGAAGGCGTATTCAACCGCGCCGAATGGTATTATCAGCAGGCGATCGGTTTTCTGGAGGCAAATTATTCGTGCGATCACCCAAATATCGGCCGGACGTTCGGCAAACTCGGCGCGTTGTTCCAGAAATCAGACGATTTTCAAAAATCGGAGTTCTATTACTCGCGCTCGCTCCGGATTCTCAAAAAGCATCTTCCGCCGAGCCATCCCGATGTTCAATTCACGCTTCAAGGTTTGAAGGAAATCTACACCGCTTACGGAATTAAAAAACGGGTCGGCTGATCTTTTGAAATCATCCATGAAAATCGGTATCTGTCAATTTGCGCCTGTTTTTGGTGAAATCGAAAAAAATCTCACTTTAATCGAGCGAATGATTTCCTCTGAATCCGGCGTCGATCTATGGATCCTTCCTGAACTTTGCACAACCGGTTACCTTTTTGTATCTGCCGATGAAGCCTCCTCGCTTGCCGAAGAATTCCCGGCAGGCCGAACGGCTCGTTGCATTGTCGAATTATCCGCCGATCTCAACACGTCGATCGTTTTGGGCGTGGCCGAGAAACTTGGTACGAAGACATACAACTCAGCGGTCGTTTTTACCAACGGCAACTTCGTTGGAACTTACCGGAAAATCCATTTATTCTTCGATGAAAAACGTTGGTTTTCACCGGGATTTGAAGCGCCGAAAATCTTTCAGATCGGCGATGTTAAAATCGGCGTCATGATCTGTTTCGATTGGATTTTCCCGGAAACGGCACGGTCATTGGCGCTCGGCGGCGCGCAGATCATCGCTCATCCCGCAAATCTCGTCCTTCCTTTTTGTCAGGACGCGATGGTGACGCGAAGCCTTGAAAACGGCATCTTCACCGCAACGGTCAATCGCATTGGCACCGAAACTCGCCCGACAAAAACATTGACTTTTACAGGTAAAAGTCAGATCGTCGATCCGCTTGGCAAACGATTGGAGATACTCCCATCCGATTCGCCAAAAGTCGCTGTCATCGAAATCGATCCCGGCAAGGCGCTCGATAAAAATTTCAATCCGATGAATCATCTATTCAACGATAGAAAACCGGAATTGTACCGGCTCTGATCGAAAGTAACAAAACGTAGAATTTGAAAGGAATTTTATGAACAAAACCAAGTGGCTGAAAATCGTTAATCCGTTTTTGGCAATTTCCGTCATTCTTCAGGCGATCATGGGTTTCATGATCGAATATCTTCCATCGGCTTTCGTCGGTGAAGTGCATGAAATCAACGCACCTATCCTCGTTTTGCTGGTAGTAGCGCATATCTTTTTAAACTGGGGTTGGATTCGATCAAACTGCTGTCCGAAAAAATAATCAATGGAATTGCTGGAAGAACAGCGCCGCCTGAACTGGCTCAGAATATATTCCGATTCCGTCGTGAAACAACTCGACTGCGACGGTTTGACCGAAGACGACGCGTGGGGATTGCTCACGGAGGCGAAACGGAAAATTCTCGAACGGTTTCCGACCTGTGAAAATGAATATCAAATGCTGTATGAACGCCGATTTCGGCGCGTGCTGATCCGCCGGGGATTTGCGCTTCCGCTCTATGACGACACGGCGATCGGCGTCTGAAAGGAAAATCATGAATCGTGAAAATGCCTGGAATCTGTTGACTGAATACACAAAAACCGACAGCCTGATCAAACACGCGCTCGCCGTTTCCGCCGCGATGCGCGAATATGCGAAGTGGTTTCATCAGGACGAAGATTACTGGGAAATCGTCGATCTGCTCCATGATTTCGACTATGAAAAATATCCCGACGCCGAAAATCATCCGTATCGCGGAAGAGAAATTCTTGAAAAGGAAGGCTATCCGAAAGAGATGCGCGACGCGATCATGGGACACGCCGCCTACACCGGCGTCAAGCGCGAAACATTGCTGGCAAAAACGCTTTTCGCCGTTGACGAACTGGCCGGATTCGTCATCGCCGTCGCTTTGGTTCGTCCCTCGAAAAACATTCTCGAAGTCGAGCCTTCTTCCGTCAGGAAGAAACTCAAAACGCCCGCCTTCGCGGCCAAAGTCAACCGCGAAGAAATCCGGCAGGGAATAGCCGAACTCGGCGTCGATGAAACGGAACATATTCAACGCGTGATCGATGCCCTGAAAAGTATCGCTCCCAAACTCGGTTTGGCCGGTCAGTAGTCGCTCATTCTGGTCGGGAACTTACACATTTTTACTCACGACGCCACTTCCGACAGTCAGGAAATTACCTTGTTTATCCATGCCTATTTGCTTACCTTGCGCCAGATTTTTTATAACAGTTGAGTAATGCCGATTAAGAATGATCGTTTGATAGAAAACTTCCTTTCTGAAGTTGAAAAACCCGGCCGATATGCAGGCGGGGAATTTGGAACCCGAGTCAAAGATAAATCGAAACCGCTGGCGACAATTGCGCTGGCGTATCCCGATTTATACGATGTCGGCATGTCTTATTATGGATTCCAGATTCTCTATCACATTCTGAACCGTGATGCCCAAATCGCCGCCGAACGCGTCTATACGCCGTGGCCTGATTTTGAGGAAAAACTGCGAGCGCACTCTATTCCGCTCTTCGCTCTGGAATCGTGCATGCCGCTCAAAAATTTCGACATTGTCGGATTTACACTTCCTTACGAACTGACCGCCACCAATATCCTGAACATGCTCGATCTTGCCGGGATTCCGGTTTACACAAAAGATCGAAGCGATGGCGATCCAATTATTATCGGCGGTGGAAGCGGCACATACAATCCGGAACCGCTGGCGCCATTTTTCGACTGCTTTGTCGTCGGCGACGGTGAGGAAATCGTCATTCCGTTGGTCAAGGAAATCGCAACTCTGAAAAGGCAAGGAACGCCGCGAGATAAAATTCTTCTCCAATTATCTGCGCGCTTTTCCGGACTTTACATTCCGAGCCTCTATGAC
>JAQUKI010000009.1 GCA_028719225.1 Fidelibacterota bacterium
AGTCCGAGTTTCGTGTTCAGATCCGCATCGATGCTCATCTCTTTCAGCGAATATAAATCTTTTTTCGGCGCCGAAATAACGTTGATCGTTTTCATTCCAGCAGTTGTGCTGGCGATGTAAGAAGCGGCGAGCGCGGCGGCGTTCATTTTTTCAAAACTCAGTTCATCGGTATAAGCATAGCCGACCTGATCGCCTTGAACAGCGCGAACGCCGAGCCCCATTACAATTCCACGGCTCACATCCTTGATAATATCTTCTTCCATCCGCAGTGCGGCGGAAATCCGATATTCAAAAAACAGATCGGCAAACTCCGCTCCGTGAGACATGGCGGTTGCGATCAATTTTTTCATTTCGGCTTTTGTCACACCGAAAATCTCTTCCATATTTTGTATCGAGCCTATCGCCAATTTTTCCGCGCGCGCGGACTCCATCCACCATGGCATGGTCAGAACGCCCGCCGTGATAATCGAACCGGCTTTAATAAATTCTCGCCTTTTCACTGTTTCCTCCTCATTTCTTCTTTATCCGGGAATTTGCCGGACATAAAAATTTGCTTACAAAGGTAAAGATTTCCCGGCTTAAATCAAAAACCACTACTTATAGATTTCTTAATGCGGTGATATTTCGTCGGAACCGGTCATATTTCAACCGATGGATTGGGCTGTCTTTAAAGAAATCCTGAAAATCCGCAACCGTCAGTTTTTCCCAGTCGAAAAGCGACCGGTCGAGCATTTCCGAATGGTTAAAATATCGAATCTCGGTTGCTTGTTTCGCCCAAAGATGATTCCACGGGCACGCGCTCTGACAAATATCGCATCCGTAAAGGCATTTTTGAAGACCGCTCTTTTCTTCATTCGAAAAGTTGCCTTTTTTCTCGATAGTCAAATATGCATTACACTTTCTGGCATCTACGAATCCGGGTTCCGAGATCGCATTCCCCGGACAAGATTTCAGACATTTTTCACACGAACCGCAACGATTCGGCGTTTCCGCACCTACAGGAAATTCCCGATTCAACAACAAGACGCCAAGAAAGCAAAACGATCCGACATTCTCGATAATGATCGTTGCATTTTTTCCCTGCCAGCCAAGCCCCGCGGAAACGGCAAAAGCTTTTTCCAGAACCGCGCTTGTATCGACATACGTTTTTCCGATAATTGAAGAGTCCGCCATTTTCAATTTAGTAAGCAATTTTTTTAGTTTTTGTTCGAGAATCCGATGATAATCCTCCCCACGGGAATAGCGAGCGATTACCGCTTCATCATGACGATTCGGGTAATCCGAAAAATAATTCTCTGCAACAACCAACACCGATTTTACCCATGGAAACCGGATTGTAAGATCGGTTCGTTCACAGACATTCTTTTTCATCCAGTTCATATCGGCTTGATTTCCGCTGGAAAGCCATGTCTCAAGGTGTTTTCGATACTTGTCGTCAAGCACCGGCGATGTAAATCCGTAAGAAGGAAAACCGGCATCCCGGCAATATTGCTGAATGAGTAATTCAAGATTAGTCAAGTTTTTCATCATCGCTGGGTAAAATTTAAAGACAAAGATTGTAAAAAATATACAAAGTCTTTAATATTCAACCGTCATTTATATAAAATCTCGTATAAAAAGATAAGGAATTAATGATGAAAAAAATATCCATCCTGTTTATATGCACCGGGAATTCTGTCAGAAGTCAAATGGCAGAGGCTTTGATGCGACATTTCGGCGGCGAATGGTTCGATCCGCATAGCGCCGGCACAAGCCCCGCGGGATTGCATCGTTATACGCGGCAGGTTTTGTCAGAAATCGGCATATCGACCGAAGGGCAAGATTCCAAACATCTCGATGTTTACCAAAATACGGAATTCGATTATGTCATTCCGCTCTGTGAGGTTGCCGCACTCAGTTGCCCCAATTTTCCCGGGAAAAACGAGAGAGTCAACTGGTATATCGACGATCCGATTCGCGTCATCGGAAACGAAGAGCGGCGGTTAATGGCTTTTAGGATCACCCGAAATATTCTTAAGGATAAAATCCTCAAGTTCATTCGCGAGAAAGCGCCAGCGCAAACACCGCCACCAGCCGTATAGGTCAAGAAATTTTCAGATCATAAACAAAACCGCCCGCATGTTCGATCATCACGGGCGGCTTGTTAATCTGTCTTCTCCGGGATTAGTGGTTTCTACTTTTCCAGAGTTTTCCGAATAGTTGTTCGAGCACATTTCCGAGATTTTCATCTCTGGCTGTCGTAATATCCGGAACGTTTTGCAGAACGACATAAGGAACCGGAATGCCTTTGACCGAGATTTTCTCAGGATTGGAACCTTTAAATTCTTCCCAATCACAAAATTCATAAAGTCGTTTTAGTTTACCGTCCGGCATACCATGTTCGAGAATACTGTCCGGCCTCACAGGATTGAACCGTTTACGATTCTTCCTGAGTGATTCCTCGAACGGAACATCTACATAAAAAATCGCCGCTTTCTTTAAAATCTCCTGTGAAAGATGTGGATATGCTCCTTTGTAACCGCCATGTTCGGTGCCTCTGGAAAATTCGATCAACGTCGTCGTATTATCGTGATAATTTTCATGATCGCGCAGTCGTTTGGAATAGTCCATTGAAATCCGTTCGATCAGCAGATGCCAAAGATATTCATATAAAAAATATCCGTCTTTGTCCGAATGAATTCGCGGCTTATTCATCAATTTTTCAAGAATCGCGTCTTCTTCGAACCACGTCCAGAGCATTGGAAAATCATCGATCTCGTCAAGATTTCCAATATGAAACCGCTTTTCCCGAACTTCGGGCGTCAGTTTTTTCAGATAGTCGGTGACCTCAGATTTACCGGAACCTGGCCGACCATTCAAAATGATAATGTCAAAAATATTTTTTCCCATGATACTTTCTCCTGTTTTTGATTAATGACCTGATTTTCCTTTAGGCGTAACATTCCATAAACGCGACATTACAATTGCTCCGATAATTGCAAACGGAATCGGCCAAAGTTTCCAGGCCTGCCAGCCCCAATTGGTTGTTATGTAGCCGACAGCCATTCCAACAAACGCACCGGCAAGATACTGCATTCCATCGATAAGTCCGACGGCTGTTGCCGCCGCCTTTCTTCCGCCAAAATCCATTGTTGCCGCCCCACCGACCATCCCGTGAGCACCATTAACAAAGAAGGAAAGACATGCAAGTAAAATCGCCGAAACGATCGGACTAAAACCCATCGCATCTGAAAGATAAAAAAGAATCAGAACAACAGCCATACCGATAAAACCATAGACAATTACCGGTGCGCGGCGTCCTTTATAAACCCGGTCCGACATGATTCCAAGTACAAAACCGCCTATAATCCCGAAAATAGCGATGCCCCACGCGGTTATTTGATAAGCAATGTCGGTACCAACTATCTGGTGCATCTCTTTGTAGTAAACCGGCCACCAGGCGTCCACAACACTTCTTCTGACAAAACCAATCATCATTGAGCCGATTGCTATTGTCCACATAATCTTGCTACCGAAGACTTTTTTTAGAACTTCTTTTAAATGAACCTTTTCATCGGTATTTATGTTTCCCAATCCGTCACCAGTGTCAAAATTTTCATAACCCGCTTCGGCTGGCGTATCGCGAACGAAAAACAACGTCAGCACAAACAGAAGCGCAACAAATAGCGCCGGAATCCAGAATGCCCAATACCAGGTGAAATACTTCACAATCAGCGGCGTGCATGAAAATGCCAGAATCAGACCAAACCGAATCAATATGCCAAAAATTGCCGCAAATGTTCCACGCTCCTGAATATGAAACCATTGTGCATTTATTTTAACGATTGACAACGCTCCGTAAGATTGGAAATATCCGTTTATCGCCCAAATGATCGCCAGTCCCCAAACGATAGATCCTTTACTAATTCCCGATACTAAAACTGCGGAGGCAACCAGTTCTTTGCCCTCCCAAACGGCCGGGGTTTGTATCAACAGATGTGAAAAGCCGAACAGTCCATTCATTATAACCACACCGACGGCTCCAATTAAAAACGCCTTTCGACCTCCGATTTTATCGGCGATCGGGCCGTTGATGACGACGGACAATCCATACACTAACGGCAACAGCGTTTCAAAAATTCCGAGGTCGCTTTTAGCCCAGCCGAAAATGCCCTGCAGGGTAGGCGCAATCGCGGAAAAATTGTACCGCGACATATAAAACATTGAATACATAAAGCCGATAATTATCCAATTCTGAAATCGCCTGGCGCGATAATCAGCAGAAAGTACCGGTCGATCCATTACTAGCTCTGACATTGCTTACGCTCCTTATATTTTCTTTGAACTAAACAAGAAATAACATACTGTGTGAAATTATCATTTCAATTCTAAAAAAGCCAACCTTTATTTTTCGAGTTATTTTCAATAATTTATTCATCGATGAATCAGATCAACATTAAAATAAATGAGTTGCCCGAGATCACCGTAAAGTCTGGCGAAACGATCCGCGAATTACTACGCGTAAATCTTTCTGAAAAAGCCTATCTTCCGTTTTTAACGATTAAAAACGATTTGTTCGCTTCATTGAACGAAACCGTCCGGACCGATTGCTCGATCAGCACGCTTAATCGTTTTTACGAATCCGAACGGCGTACTTATGAAAATACCGCCATTTTAATTCTCTCCTTTGTCGCCAGACATTCATTTCCCAAACGAAGATTTGTCGTCAAACACAGCATCTGCGACGGAGTCTATTGCGAATTCATGGATGAAATACCGATCAAAGTGGAGGAAATTGATTTTTTCCGGCAAGAATTTGCCAAAATAGTCGCAGAAAACACGCCCATTCGGCCGATCGTTTGGACGATTAGCGACGCTATCCATCATTTCGCAAGCCACCAAAAAGAAGATACCATTCATCTATTGAATCATTGTTCGGCCAATTTTGTAACGCTGTATGATCTACACGGAGAAATGTTCTGGTTCCCAAATCCGCTGGCACCAGAAACCGGACTGATCCGTTGCTATGAACTTTTACCATATGACATTGGTTTCGTACTCCGCGTGCCTGTTGAAGGAAACCCAAATCGGCTTCATACCTATCGGGATCAAAGCAAGTTGGGCGAAATTTTTCACGAAGCGCATGACTGGGGGCGTATCCTTGAATTATCCTACGCTTCCGACCTAAACAAATCCATCGCGGAAAACGCCATTTCCGACGTTATTAAAATTGCCGAGGCGCTTCATGAGAAGAAAATCGCATCAATAGCTGATCAGATCGATAAAAATCCCGAACAGGCCCGCCTGGTGTTTGTCGCCGGGCCGTCGTCTTCAGGCAAAACGACCTTTATGAAACGGCTTTACGTTCAGCTGCGCGTTCTTGGTCGAAAAGTCATTACGCTTTCAATCGATAATTATTTTAAGGATCGGTGTGAATTGAAAGAAGAGCCCGGCAAAGGCGTCAATTTTGAAATACTCGAGGCCATCGACTTGAAATTACTAAACGAACATCTTCAGCGTTTATTGTCCGGAAAACCTGTCACGCCGCCGGTTTATGATTTCTTAACAGGAAAAAAGGTCGCCGGACGGGTAGAAATTAAGGCCGACGAAAACACCATTTTTATCATTGAAGGAATTCATGGGATCAATCCGAACTTGACATCCGAGATCGACGATCGGATGAAATTTAAAATTTATATCAGCCCGCTGACGCATCTCAATTTCGATGACACAAACAGGATACCAACTCACGATACACGACTGATACGAAGAATTGTGCGGGACGCAAAATTCCGCGGCTACTCCGCTGCCGATACCATCCACATGTGGAAGAAAGTCGCTGAAGGTGAAAAGAGATATATTTTTACTTATCAGGGACAAGCAAATGTCATGTTCAATTCTTCACTCGTTTACGAAATTGGCGCGCTGAAGACACCGGCGGAATTGGCTCTTAAAAAAGTGCTGATTCACGATAAGAGTTACCCGGAAGCTGATAGATTACTCCACTTCCTCTCATATTTCCTGCCTATCGAAGATGATGAAATACCGCCGACATCAATACTTAGGGAGTTTATCGGTAAAAGCTCTTTCGTTTACTGATAAGCGTCGCCAATTCATCGGCTATGTGAAATAATTCGACTAAAAAGGAATATCGCCACCCTCGGCTGGTGCGGGGGGCACGTCCGGTTCAATCGCGTCTTTTTCTTTCGGATGACTTCCTGCAAGCATAATAATCTGATCGACATCCACATCAACCTTTGTGTGTTTCTGCTTGTCTTTGTCTTCCCATTCTCTCGTGCGAAGTTTTCCCTCGACGTAGACCAAGTTTCCTTTTTTTAGCCACTCTTTCGCATATTCTGCGCGTTGACGCCACATGACTAATTTGTGCCATTCGGTCTTTTCCTTGGTTTCACCGCTTTTGTCTTTTGACATTTCCGATGTTGCCAAAGAAACTTCCGCTACCGCATCTCCCGCCGGCGTGTAGCGCACTTCGGGATCGCGCCCCAACCGACCGATTAAAATCACCTTGTTCACGCTGCCTCTTGACCAAGCCATTACGTTTCCTCCTCTACTTTTATTAACGGACAAGCCACCTATTATTTTTTTGGGCTAACTTATGGTAAATTATACAAAACGAAATCGAGCAAGTCAAATCTTTTTTTTCACTAATAAAAAAATCTCGTCCCGAGAAAAATCAATCGACGAGAAATTAAACTAGTGAAACAATCTTTTTTTTCATTTCTGCGATTTTTGTGGAATATTCCGGATCGTTCTTTGTCCGGTTTTCAACCCACTTGCAGGCGTGAACGACCGTCGAATGATCACGCCCACCAAAATAGAGTCCGATGGTTTTCAGAGAAAGGTTTGTGTAGTCGCGGGCAAAACACATAGCAACCATTCTTGCTTCGGCCACCTCCTTGGTCCGACCATTTCCGACCATAGAATCGAGGTTTATCTTAAAAAAGGCGCCAACAACACTTTGAATATTTTCGATGGATATAGACGATGTCGTTCGGGTTCCCATGATTTCTTTGATCACTTTCTGCACAAGAGGAAGATCAATATCAACGCTCAGCAGGGAAGAGTGGGCAAGAAGTCGAATCATCGCGCCCTCAAGTTCACGGATATTGGATCGAATATTTGTGGCGATATATTCGATGACCTCGTAAGGGATGTCCAATTTGTCGTCTTCCGCTTTTTTCTGGAGGATCGCTATTCTAGTTTCAAGATCGGGTGGCTGAATATCAACCGTTAAACTGGATTGAAATCGAGACAACAGTCTTTCCTGTAATCCGCGAAGTTCCATTGGCGGGCGATCTGTCGTCAAAACGATTTGGCGGCGATGTTGGTATAAATCGTTAAAAATATGGAAAAATTGTTCCTGTGTCTGTTCCTTTTTTTGGAAAAATTGGACGTCATCCAGAAGTAACATATCGACGCTACGATAGTATTTTGAAAATTCCGTGGTCTTGTTCTTCTGTGTTGCTGCAATGAAATCGAGTGTAAAAGAATCACTCGAAACGTATGCAACCCGCTTTGCCCGACCAGTTGAAAGCGCCTCGTTTCCGATGGCTTGAAGTAAATGGGTTTTTCCCAAACCAGTTCCACCATAAATGACCAATGGATTAAAGGATGTCTTGCCCGGCGCGTTCGCAACGGCTACTGCGGCAGCTTTTGCAAATTGATTTCCACTACCCTCAACGAAAGAATCAAAAATATATTTCTCGTTAATTTTTGTGCCGCGCTCTATCATTCCCGTTCGAGGTAATCTGTCGGTTATGATGTCATTTTCCGTTGCTGTCGACGGTTTTTGATTGTCTTTAGAATAGCTATCGGTTATAAGAACTGAATATTTGATCAGCAATCCATTCCCAGTGACATATTTAAGCGCTTTTTCCAGAACGTCACGATAATGACCATCTATCCATTCATAGAAAAATTTGTTTGGAACTTGTAAAAACAATGATTCCGGCGTCATAGAAAGCGCTTGAATGGGAAGAAACCAAGTATCAAACGTCTGTGCTGGAATTCTTTGTTTTACATAATTCAGGCAATCATTCCACACTACCTGAAAATCCGCGGTTCCCGTCATGATATTCTTTTCTTTTCCATTCAAGTTATCAACATCAATGTTTCGTAGGTATAAAAATAATAAAAAATCGGGTAAATTTAGATAGAAAAATCTCTCGCCAGAATTTTAAAATAAAATTACAGACAATCTCCCGATATAAAACATATCGCGCACAAAGTAAATCCGTTTTTAAAGGAACAAAGCGTCTGGCGCGATTCTTATCAGAAATACTCATAGATAATTATCAAACAATCCATTTGTAAACAAGTTATTAACACTATTTCAATTCATCCACCATAACCTAATCATCCCATTTCTATAAACGAAGGAAAAGAGTTCGCGCACCACCAACACATAAACAAACGTCTTGTTAATATCCTAAAAAAAATTAAATTAGGCGGATTTTAAAAAATATTTGTCTTTATTGAAGAGGCTCAAATGAAAAGAACATTTCAACCCAGTAATCGCAAGAAAAAAAATTCTCACGGTTTTAGAGAAAGAATGAGCACAAATGGCGGAAGAAAAACACTCGCCAGAAGACGCGCAAAAGGAAGAAAAGTCCTGTCGGTTTAATCTACCAAGAGAACAGCGGTTCTTGGATTGGAATATCCGTCAACGTCTTATCAACACCCACAAAGCTATTCGATTTGAAAATATGTTGATTAGTGTCATTCCTTATGAAACGTGGAAATTGTCCATTTCCATAAGAAGAAATATAAAGTGTTCTGTGAAACGCAATCGAATCAAAAGAGTTATTCGCGAAGTGTTTCGTAATTCCCACAATCATTTCAATCAACCAGTTGCGATGATATTTACCGTATTATCAGAACCATCCAAACTGATTTACGCCGATCTATATCAAGCCGTAATAAGCCGGTCGTAATTCGTTATGAAGATAATTAATCTTTTACCAATTATTCTCATTCAATTTTATCGGATCTTCATTTCACCGTTTTTGCCAAAATCGTGTCGTTTTTATCCGACATGTTCTTGTTATGCGCTTGACGCTTTTAGGCGATACAATATTTTTTATGCACTTACCTTGAGTATAAAAAGAATTTTTAAGTGTCACCCGTTTCACGCCGGTGGTTATGATCCGCTGCCACCCCCAAAGGAATAACTGTTATGGATAAGAAGTCAATCTTAGGGTTCGTTTTCGTTTTTCTCATTATTCTTGCAATGCCATATTATTTCAAGATGGTTAATCCCGATCAACCGACCGAACCAACGACGGTTAATAGTCAACAAACAACTATATTGAAAACAGATTCTTCTTTACAAAAGACAACCGCGCATTCACACACATCGATCGTTAAACCTCAGGTAAAAGAAATTCTTTATACGGTTGATACAGAATTGTACAAGATTACTTTGTCAAACCGCGGCGGAGGGACTCTCTCAAGTTTTGTATTAAAAAATTATAAAATGATTAAGAATGGCGACACGACTCTTGTCGATCTTATTAAAAATAGCGAAGTCAAATCGCTTTTTATAAGATATATTTCTGTCGATGGAGATTCGGTAGAATTGAATCAACCATTCCTATTAGAAACACCTTTAATCGGTGCCTCTTCTAAGAATTTATGGGAGCTTGGTCACAGTGATTCTTTGTCTCTTTCTTTTATACTAAAATCCACTTCAGGAACGCTGGCAAAAAAGTCTTTTATTTTCCACGGCGGCGAATATACTATCGATTTAACAACCGACATCACCGGGTTACAACAAAATATTGCCTCACAGTTTTATGAGTTATCGTGGGAGGGTGGTTTACCTTATACAGAAGCACTTATCAAGGATGATTCTTATTATTCAAAGGCTTACGCGTTTAACGCTGGCGATGCCGTTGATTTAGATGTAAAATCTGGTAAAAAATATCTGAGCTCTTTCACTGGAAATACAGGATGGACGGCTATTAGAAACAAATATTTTACTACAGCATTTCTCGCAAATGGAAATGGTATTGGATACCGATTAACCGCAGAAGGGATTCCACTTGAAGGCAAAGACTTCCAGAAAGTATTCAATATGTATCTCTCTTTGCCCGTCAATAATATCAATCATACCAGTTTGTTCATCGGACCACTCGATTACCAAACCGTTAAAGGCCTTGGCGTCGATCTTGAAGAAATTATGAGTTTTGGTGCAAGCATAATTCGACCGATCAGCAAGGGAATTTTGTGGGTGTTTATCTGGATGCACACGCTTACCCCAAATTATGGTTGGGTACTGATCGTATTTTCAATTCTATTGAAAGTAGTATTGACGCCGCTGACAAATAAATCCACCCAATCGATGAAAGAGATGCAAAAACTGGGGCCGAAAACGGAAGCGCTAAAGGAAAAATACGGTAACGATCAACAAAAACTGAACGCCGAAACAATGAAGTTGTACAAAGAACATGGCGTAAATCCGATGGGCGGCTGCCTTCCGATTTTACTACAAATGCCAGTTCTTTGGGCGTTGTTTATCGTCTTCCGCTCAACGATCGAACTACGACAAGCTGCGTTTATCGGATGGATTACCGACTTATCTGCTCCGGACACAATCTTTACTCTTCCATTCACAATCCCAATATATGGCAATCAAGTCAATGTTTTGCCGATATTGATGGTTCTATCTCAAATTGTTCAGCAAAAAATGTCAACCGTGTCATCAAATCAACAACAGAAAATGATGATGTATCTCATGCCTGCCGTCTTTTTCTTTATGTTTAATCAGTTCCCATCAGGATTGAATCTTTATTATACCCTTTTCAACATCCTTTCTATCATTCAACAAAAGTGGTTAACGCCTGATGCAAAACCAAGAAAACCAAAACAGCGGACGATCGATGCCATTCGGCAATTTCAAATGAAATCCAAAAAAAGATAAAACAACGCATGGCATATGCCCCGAAAAATAAAAACAACTATTGTTGCACTCTCAACGCCACGCGGAGTTGGCGCGATCTCCATCATCCGACTTTCTGGACCAAAATCTCTTGAATTAGCCCAAAAATTAACCCGCAACACAAAGACCTTTTCTCCGAATACGGTTCAATATGCTCGAGTTTGGATAGCAGAACGTTTTCTTGATGAAATCATGCTGACTTACTTTCGGGCACCACATTCTTATACCGGCGAAGATGTGATCGAAATATCTTGTCACGGAAGTCTGTACATCGTCGAATTGATTATCGATCTCTGTGTAAAATTCGGCGCGGTCCCGGC
Organism: Fidelibacterota bacterium; assembly: GCA_028719225.1. Classification (GTDB taxonomy): domain Bacteria; phylum Fidelibacterota; class UBA2242; order UBA2242; family UBA2242; genus 0-14-0-20-45-22. Next base: position 11,260 of record JAQUKI010000009.1, read on the forward strand.
AAAGCCCGGAGAATTTACTCAACGCGCTTTTCTTAATGGAAAAATTGATTTACTTCGCGCCGAAAGCATCGCCGACCTTATTGCATCAAAAACCCAAAGCGCTCACCGCGAATCAAGCCGACAATTGTTGGGCGATGGCGCCGAATGTTTTCAACGTCTTAAGAAAAAAATCATTCAATTAATTTCAACACTCGAATTAGAGTTAGATTTTTCAGACCAGGAAATTACTTTCGCGCCCCACGAACAGATCGAGACTGAAATTCATTCTCTCATAAATGATATTTATGTCTTGATGAAAACTTATTCATATGGAAAAATAGTCCGCACTGGTCTTTTTACACCCATCGTCGGGCCGCCAAACTCAGGGAAATCCAGCCTGTTTAACGCGCTATTACACGAAGAAAGAGTTATCGTCTCACCAATTCCTGGCACAACACGCGACACAATTGAAGAAAGTATTCAAAAGGATGGCTATCAATTTCGATTAGTTGATACCGCCGGATTGCACAATACCGACGAAACCATCGAAAGCGCAGGAATTTCCCGGAGTCTAAAAACGATCCAATTAGCTGATCTTCTATTGTTTGTTATTGATGCAAGAGCTTGTTTAGCGGAATTCCAAGAAATAATACCCGCTAAAATCAGTAATATGATCATCATTATTAACAAATCTGACATTACCGATCCTTTTACTATTTCAAAACTGCAAAATGAATTGTCGAGATATAAAACAATCATTGTTTCTGCGAAGGAACGGGTTGGGATTCGCGAGTTAACAACATTGATGGTCGATTATGTAAAAGCACAACAACCATCCGAGGAAGATTTTATTCTTACTCAAAAACGACATTATATTGCACTAAAAAAGATGTGCAAATTTTTAAAGAATGCCAAGGCGAGTTCGAAGCGCCTAATAACATCTGAGATGATTGTTATAGATTTACGCCTCGCCTTGTCTTGTCTCGATGAACTTCTTGGTAAAACCACCAACGACGACATCCTGAATAATATTTTCCAGAATTTTTGTATTGGGAAGTAACCAGTTTCACGTGAAACAGACAGACTTTGATATCGTTGTAGTTGGTGGTGGTCACGCCGGCATTGAAGCCTCGTTGGCTTCATCCAGACTTGGATTAAAAACTCTTCTCATTACTTTTTCAATCGATTCCATTGGAAGAATGTCTTGTAATCCCGCTATTGGTGGTCTAGCTAAGGGTCACCTTGTAACTGAAATCGACGCCCTCGGCGGAGAGATGGCCAAAGCGATTGACGCTACCGGCATTCAATTTAGAATTTTAAACAGGTCCAAGGGCCGCTCTGTTTGGTCTCCTCGTGCACAGGCCGATAAAATCAAGTACTCTTTATATATGCAAACACTTCTTCGGTCGCAGAATAATCTATTTATACTTGAAGATTGTGTGACCAGCATTTTTGTTGATAACAGCACTCTTGTTGGGGTCTTTTCCAAGATTTATGGCGCAATTTCATGTAAAAAGGTTATTCTGACGTGCGGCACTTTTCTAAATGGACTATTGCACATTGGTCTTGATCATTTTTCTGGAGGAAGAATCGGTGAAAAGTCGGCTCTTGGTCTTACAGAATCACTAATCCGTGAAGGATTAATAATCGGACGATTAAAAACCGGAACGCCGCCCCGTATTTATAAAGATTCTATCAATTTTTCAAATACTACAGCACAATATGGAGACGATAATCCATTCCCATTTTCTTTTTTAACGAACAATTTTTTACCGCCAAATGTTCCGTGTTTTATTACGAAAACTAATCCTCAAACACATGATATACTCTGTAATGGGTTAGATCGTTCTCCTCTATACACAGGAATTATAAAAGGTGTCGGACCTCGTTATTGCCCGAGCATTGAAGATAAAATTTTTCGTTTTCGGGACCGTACGTCCCACCAAATTTTCCTCGAACCAGAATGGACAAGTGCAGACGAGTATTACATCAATGGTTTTTCCACAAGCCTTCCTTTAGATGTTCAAGAAAAAGCAATTCATTCAATTCCTGGGTTAGAAAAAGCCGAGATTGCACGTCCGGGATATGCGGTAGAATATGACTTTTTCCCGTCTTATCAACTTAATTCCTGTCTTGAGACAAAGAAGATACGCGGACTTTATCTTGCCGGTCAAATAAATGGCACTTCCGGATATGAGGAGGCGGCTTCATTAGGTCTTTTCGCCGGAATTAATGCTTCTTTGAGTTTAAAAAATGAACCACCCCTTGTTCTTAGACGCGATGAATCTTATATTGGCGTTTTAGTTGATGATCTTATAACCAAAAGCCCCGTAGAACCCTATAGGATGTTTACCTCAAGCGCAGAATACCGATTACTGCTACGTTTTGATAATTCCGATGTTCGTCTATCATCTAAAGGCCTTCAAATCGGACTGACACCTAAAACTGTTTATGATAATTCCATTCAAAAAAAACGGCTTCTTGCCGAATCTATTCAATATCTCAAAACACACTCGCTGTCCCCTGATCAAACAAATCAAATACTATCAATTGTTCACCAATCAACTATATCTGGTGGTGTAACACTCTTTAAATTACTTTGTCGGCCGGAGGTACATTTCCAAAACATCGAATGTTTTCTTCCACCAGAATTATCGAAAAGAGTGGGCTTTTTTCGAGATTTTGGAGATCAGATAGAGATCGAATCAAAATACGAAGGATATATCAAACGCAACCAACTTCTCGTCGATTCTTTTAAATCTCATGAGGGCATTAGAATTCCACAAGATTTCAATTATCAAAATATTTCATCATTAACCATTGAAGCTCGTGAAAAATTGACTAAATTTAAACCGGAGACACTCGGCCAGGCTTCGAGAATTTCAGGAGTCTCGCCTTCCGATGTGACTTCGCTTTTAATATTATTGAGAAAATAACCACGGGTTTCATGTGAAACTGATGACAGATTTTCTGGCTACAATCCTCGATCGTTTTTCGAGCCAGCCGGTCTTCCCCAAAATTGCCGAAGCTGTACAATCCAGTCGATCTTTCGTTACAATTAATGGATTGAAAGGCTCTGCCATTAGCCTATTTTCCGGCGTTCTCTATAAACAATTTAAAAAACCGTTCCTGATCGTTATAAAAGATTCCGCCGAAGCGGAAGACATTCGAGACGACCTTGAATCTTTAATCGGTTCCACCAAAGTCTGTTATTTGCCCGACCGTACATCGCGTCCAACACTTTTCTCAGAATTCGACACGACTTATACTTACTTTTTAAATGACACCATAAACAAACTGACAACTCTCGCTAATCCGATCATTATTTCTACCTTGAACGGTCTTTCAACGCCATTTCCTGAAAAGGCGACCTATCAGTCAAACCTTGTTTTTTTAGAGGTAGGAAAACCCTTTTCCCGTGATGCTTTCATCGATCAAATGGTCGATTTTCATTACAATCCGGTTGATGTTGTTGAATATCCTTTTGATTTTGCCGTTAAGGGTGGCGTCATCGATTTTTTCCCACCGTCCTCCCGTCATCCATATCGAATCGAATTTTTTGAAAATGTTATCGAATCTATTCGAACATTTAACACCGAAGACCAGCTATCGATCGCTCGCGTCAACCGTTGCGCGCTTTATCCAAATCCTGATTTTCCTCGTGGACAGAAGGAGTCGGCAACTGTTTTTTCTTATTTGTCAAAAGGCACCATCATCATTCTTCCGCATTATGAAAAATTACGCTCTTCAACCGATGATGCCGATCTTTCTTTCACAACCAATCCTGCATATAAAAACATTTTCCTATATGATGTTGCCGAAGCGCAATTTAGCTTCAAAATTGTCCAGCCATCTTTTTATCAGGGAAGTATAACATTTTTCAAAGAACATCTTGGGCGAATTTTAGCGAACCATGGAAAACCAACGATCGCTATTCTTTCTGGAAATCCGAATCAAACTAACCGTCTCAAAATCATCCTAGACGCTTTTCCTATAATTCTCTGTGACGGAACCCTTTCTCATTCTCTTGAGGTTCCGGAGTTGAACCTTTTCGTTTACGTCGAACATGAGCTTTTCGCAAGACAACGCCAATCAAATGTTTTCAGAAGCGTTGCATCCGAGACCGATCTCCAAAAAATCGATCCGGATAATATTTCGCTGGGTGACATTATGGTTCACCTAAATTATGGCATTGGACGGTTTGTTGGTCTGAGCAAAATCAATGCCTTCGGTTCTATCCGGGAATGTCTTGTCCTTGAATATGCAGACAAGGCGCGCGTTTTTGTTCCACTCGAGAAGTTAAAATATGTTCAGAAATACAAAACATCCGAATCGTTTTTCCCCAAACTAAACCAGTTGGGTTCAAAGGACTGGGAAAAAACCAAGACGATGACGGAAAAATCTCTTGAATATTTTTCTCAGGAAATTATCCGTCTATACGCTTCGCGATTGCAATCATCGGGCGCGGCTTTTCAACCCGATACCGAAATGCAGATCGAGATGGAATCCGAATTCATGTTTGAAGAAACACCCGATCAAGCCACGGCCGCTGAAGAAATCAAGCGAGACATGGAAGCACAACGGCCAATGGACCGGTTGCTATGCGGTGATGTCGGTTTTGGAAAAACGGAAGTTGCCATCCGCGCAGCATTCAAAGCCGTAACGAATTCCAAACAGGTTGCTATTTTGGTACCGACGACAATTCTTGCAGATCAGCATTTTCATACTTTCACCGAACGCTTAGCAAATTTCCCGGTTACGATAGGACTTCTATCTCGTTTCGTTGATTCAAAAACAATCAAACGAACCATCAAAGCAATTTCCGACGGAACCGTCGACATTGTTATTGGAACTCATCGTCTTTTATCCGAAGATATTCACTTCAAAGATCTGGGGTTGCTTGTCATCGACGAAGAGCACCGGTTCGGTGTTAAACACAAGGACAAAATCAAATCTTTCCGCACTAATGTCGACGTGCTTTCGCTCTCAGCGACACCCATTCCTCGTTCTCTGCACTTTTCGTTAATTGGCGCTCGCGATTTTTCTCAGATTAACACCCCTCCAAAATCGCGCCTTCCAATATTTACAGACATTATCTCTTTTGATGAGAATATTATCAAGACGGCGGTCTATCGAGAAATCGCACGAGGCGGACAAATATATTTTGTACACAACGAAGTCAGAACCATTGAGGTGATGACAAGCCAACTACAGACTCTTTTTCCAGAATTATCCATTCATTTTGCACACGGCCAGATGACCGAAAGGGCGCTTGAGCCGATCATGAACGATTTCATCAACCAGAAAATCGATATTCTGGTCACATCGGCGATCATTGAGTCCGGTATCGACATTCCAAACGTAAATACGATTTTTATTCATCGGGCACAGAATTTCGGCTTAGCCCAACTTTACCAGTTACGTGGTCGTGTTGGTCGAAGTAATCGCCGAGCATACGCGTATTTAATTGTACCAAATCAGAATGCGTTGAGCCCGGACGCCACCAAGCGGCTTCAAACGATCAAACGATATACTTCTCTCGGCTCCGGTTATTCCATTGCGCTTAAAGATCTTGAAATTCGAGGTGCGGGAAACGTATTTGGCACCGAACAAAGTGGAAACATAAACGCCGTTGGATATTCCATGTATGTTCAGATTTTAAAAGACGCTTTGGCCACGGCGAAAGACAACGAGTTCGGAACAAAAACGTCTCTCACGCCAGCCCCGCAGGATGTAGAAATCACATATCCGAAACCGGCATTCCTACCGGAAGATTATATATCGTCTTCTTCAATGCGCCTTCAATACTACCGCCGTTTAACGGAAGCAAGCAATCTTCCGGATCTAAAGAAAATCGAAAATGAAATCCGAGATATTTTCGGTGTCGTGCCCGAAACCGGTGAAAACTTTCTGGGTCTGTCTCGTGTTCGTATTGCCGCATCGGAATTGGGGATCAACAAGATCATTTTCAAAGATTCAATCGTTGAGCTCTCTTTTGTCGACGCCAGCCCATTTAATAATGACATCGATCTGGTCGAGTCGATTCGAACTGCTGCCCGAAATATCGGCTTTACTTACAAATTTCTACCGTCCGATGATTTGCAACTTCTTTTGTTTATCAACCGTCCGGATCCATTATTATCTCTAAAACATTTCTTGGATGTCCTCAAGGAGGCGGTTAATTTATGAAGTTTTGTTATGGTTCTATTCACGAGGTCTTGTTATGAAACGTCATTTTTCTCTTCCGTTAATATCGCTGATAATTCTTCTGTTGAGCACAGAATCCTGCGGTAAAGATGCCAATTCGACAACGGTGGTGCGAATTAATACCGATTGCATCACCAAAGAAACTTTCGACCGGATCATTCCGCCGGCTGATTTTTCTACATTGACAAAGCAGCAGAAAATCGATCGGGTTATCTCTTTTTCTAATTCCGAACTTCTTTATTATGATGCTATAAAAAAACACCTTGACCGTGACGAATCCATCATCCAACGTCTCAAAGATTTTACTGAAGAAAATACGATCCAAATCTATTTGAATCACATGATCCTCGACTCTGTCGTCACCGAACAATTGCTGCACGATTCTTACGAAAAACTGCCGCTTGAATATCGCCAGTACCACACATTCTCAAGTGTTAAAAATGAATTGAAAGATAACGCAATCAAATATTTCCGCTCACAGCTCCAGCAGGAGTACCTGAATTTTTTAGAAGAACTGAAGTTCCAAAATGAACTTTTGATCAACGAGAAAGATTTTAACCAACTGTTATCTGCGTTTACTGACACGCTCAAATTTCATCAATCTATCAACAAACCGTCAACCTATATCGGAATTTTCAAAAGCATTCCAATCAACGCCGTTATCGCAACAACCAAATCAAAGAAATATGATAAAAAATGGTTTGTTGAAAAGCTGGCCGGAAACGCCGAGAAAATCCCGCCGAACATCGGCGCTTATGAAACAGCTAGTTATATCCTCGAGACAATTATTGTAAGCGAAATCATCAGCGACAACGCTCGTGCTGCAAAAATCGATCAGGACGAAGAGTTTGTCAACGCGCTGTACGATTTCAAACACCGAATAGTTCTGAATCTTTACAGAAAGAGGGAGATCGAGAACCGTATTGCAGTCTCCGAAGATTCACTGCTGGCGTTTTATAATAAATATTCGTCAAATTATCTGTCAACACCGACAGCCGAGGTTTGGGAGGTTTTCTTAAAAGATAAAGCGAAAGCCGAACGACTTCTTGATTTGGCAGCTTCAGTAAAAGATTTTCCGGCGTTTGCCGCCAAACACACCGAGCGTTTGACGTTTGCAACAAACCAAAAGGCCTATCTCGGCTTCATCAATCACGACCAATATGCCGGAATCGGCAAGAAGGCGCAAGCCGTCCCTGAAAATACCGTCTATAACGAAGTGATCCCAAGCGGACTCGGTTATTCGATCATCAGGGTTGGTAAAAAAAATCTTGCGGAACCACAACCGTTTGAGGCCGTAAAAGGCAGAGTACAGAATGATTTTTTAGCCGATACAAAAGTAAAAATGGAAACCGCAATTATTAATAGACTGAAACGCAAATATTCAATTAAAATCTACTGGAATGCATTGGATATGGAAGTAACAAGGGATGACGTAAAATAGTGCGAAAATTTCTATTTCTTGCACTAATCCCGTTCATTTTTTCCTGTGGAACTCACAGCGACGAAGACAATGTAATTGCTCGCGTCGGAAAATCCATTCTAACGCAAAAGGATCTGGAAAAAATGATGCCGGAGACTCGGGAAAATCTGCCCGTAAGCGACGATCTTGTCGATGCGGTGGTTTCCAATTGGGTCCGGAAAGAAATGCTGTATCAAAAGGCCAAAGAGTACCACTTTGATCGTGATGAGTATCTGCGCATTAAAGTCGACAATTATTTACGCGACCTGACGATCGATTCTTATGTGCGCTATATTCTTCAAAACAACCTTAAGATCGCCGAAACCGAGATCGATGATTACTACGCCGGTAATAAGAATAGTTTTGTGAGAGACAAAGATGAAGCAAAGATTTCCCACGCGGTCGTAAAAAACTTTGATGAAGCACTAAAAATTAAATCGACGCTACTTGCCAGAAATTCCGATGAATTAGATAAACTGTTTAAAAAATACCCTTTCGAAACAAAAGTGGTCCGTCGGGGTGAATCTCTTGCAGAACTCGACAAGATAATTTTTACTGCTGGTGTCCCGAACCAGGTTTATGGTCCGATCGCTTCTGATTACGGTTTTCATATCGTCGAGATTCTGGCAATTTACAAAGCCGGTTCGATTCGTCCGGAAGAAGAGGTGCGCGATGAAATCATCCAGCGCCTTACCGAGCAGAAAATCCAGGAAGAATATAACCAACATGTCGATAGCTTGTTGTTAAAAGTCAATTACGAAATTAATCAAAAGAACATCTCAAAATTTTTAGGTAAAGAATGAAAATAAAATGGTTGTTGCCGATACTTCTTTTTTCTTATTTCTGCCAAGCCCAGGAGTTAATCGATGGCGTTGCCGCGATTGTTGGCGAGAATGTAATTTTAAAAAGCGAAGTGGATCAGTTTGCCCGACTAAATGCGTCTCAACTTCGTATCGATCCAACGAAAGATACTGAAGCATATCTCGAATTGTTAAAACGTTCGCTGAGTGCGCTTATTGACGAAAACATCCTTTTAGAGCAGGCAAAAATCGAAACAATCGAAGTAAAAGACCGCGATGTCGAAAATACTTTGAACCAACAGATAGAGAACATGATCTCACAAGCGGGATCCAAAGAGGCCGCCGAACAGATTCTCGGTAGTTCTATCACAAAGATCAAACGAGATTATCGGTCTGTTATTAAAAACCGGCTGATCGTCGAAAAACTACGTACTGAAAAATTTCAGAAGACGACCGTCAGTCGCCGTGAAATCAATAAATTTTATGAAACATATAAAGACTCTCTTCCGGAAATACCTCCAACCCTTGATTTCAGCCATATTTTATTTGTAATAAAACCGGGGTTGCCAGAAGAGGCCAACGCCATTCGCCTTGGCGACTCTCTTTTGACGGCAATAAAATCTGGTGCAGAATTTCCCGAGTTGGCAAAAAGTCATTCTGACGATCTTGCAAGCGCCGTCTATGGCGGCGATTTGGGATATATCAAACGAGGTGGTTTTATTAAAGAATTTGAAGAGGTCGCTTTTTCTCTTCAACCGAATGAAATCAGCACTCTTGTTAAGACTGATTTTGGGTATCATATCATCCAAATGATAGACAGAAAGGGTGAAAATATTAACGTTCGACATATTTTAATCAAACCAAAAGTCTCTGAACAAAACACCCTCAAAACCAAGGCTTTTGCCGATAGTGTTTATAATTTAATCAATAACGGCCTGGACTTTGATTCCGCGGCCGTGTATTACAGCGATGATCCAGATGTTAAAATAACAAAGGGTAGAATTCGTCGTATTCCTAAAAATCAAATACAACAACCAGAGTTTATTACCGTTTTAGATAGTTTAAAATATGGCCAATTAAGCTCTGTTTTCCAATCGTCATTAGGCTTTCATATTTTACGATTGAATGCAATTTACGACGATACATGGATAACTCTTGAACAATGGGCATTGGAATACAAAAAAAATCAATTATATCGTGAATGGGTGGATGAACTTCGTTCTCAGTTTTTCATCGATATAAAATAATGTTGTTAAGTTGTTAATAAGATATTTGTGTTTTGTTAACCATCCAGAAATTTTATTTTTCAACTTACATAAATATTAACTTTCCATTTATTGTGTAAGTTAATAACAACCTATCAACATAATTGTTAATAACATTTTATTTTTTATTCTCTTTAAAAAACTACACTTATTCACAAATTAACAAGCCTAATAAAATCATCAATCTTTTTATTTCTCAAATTAAAATGATATATGAAATTTTTGTAATGTGAACAGTATTCTGAAACCAATTTGAGAAAATAATTTTTGTAGTAATTTTACAGTATGAAAAGTTCTTGTTTTAAAGTGGACTTTTTGGTAAAATTGTCCGACGATAAAGTTTTTAAAAATAGGAGGTCGTAAAATGCAGTTTTCAGTCAATAAAAATACCCTTCTTTCAAACATCCAAAAAGTATCAAAGGTATCTCCTGCGCGGTCAACAATGCCGATTCTGAATAGTATTCTATTTGAACTCGAACAGAACAAATTAACTCTTCGGACTTCTGATATTGAAATAACAATGTCGACATTTGTTGAAGTAAAAGGTATAGAAGATGGGGCTATTGCGATTCCTTCCAGAATGATTCTGGATATTATTAACGAACTGGATGATAGTGATATTGAAATTAAAACAGATGGGGACGCTTGTGTTACAGTCACATCATCTCACGGTGTTTATAAAATTCCAGGGAGACCCGGCGATGAATTTCCATCCGTACCAAAAATCAACCTTATGAATTATTTGACGGTTAATAACAAACTCTTTAGCCGTATGATACAAAAATCCATTATTGCGGTTAGTAAAGATGAATTAAGGCCATCATTAACCGGTGTACTTCTCCAAATAAAAGAAGGCGAAATTCGCGCTGTATCCACAGATGGTCACCGTTTGGTTTGTATGATAACCAGAGAATTTAATAACCAGAATTTTGAAAGAGACGTCGTTATTCCTGCCAAGTTTCTCAATCTCCTGTTAGGGTATATTTCAAACGATGGCGAGACCGTTCTTGGAGTCGGTGAAAATCATATTCGTGTTGAACTTGATTCTACGGTTATTTATTCCCGTTTAATAGATGATAAATTTCCGGACTACCAAAGTGTAATTCCAACATCAAATCCTAATATTATGACCGCTGAAGTCAACCATCTTTCATCTGCGTTAAAAAGAGTTGGTATTTTCACCAACAAAGCGACGCATCAGGTTAGAATGACTCTTGATGGTGAAACCCGGAAAATAAGCGCCGAGAACAAGGAACAGATGTCATCTGCCGAAGAAAAGATAGAGGTTGATTATGAAGGCGATAATATCGAGATTGGATTTAACGCCGATTACTTAAGGGAATTATTGCGCAACATCGAATCTCCCAATGTTCTGATTAAATTAAAAACGAACGTCAACGCCTGTTTGGTATTACCTGAAAATCAGGATGAGAACGAAATCCTGACGATGTTGTTGATGCCGATTCGGCTGGAGTAATCACAGCGTCATCATCTTTATTTACAACTATTATTTTTAATTGTACCGGAATGCCGGATAGATATGTAGTAAATGGTCGTAAGAAATCTCAAACTTGTTAATTTTAGAAATTATTTAACCGCTAATTTTACTTTTCATCCGCAGTTAAATCTGATCGTGGGAGAAAATGGAAGTGGAAAAACGACTATTTTAGAAGGACTACAGATATTAGCGCTTTCAAAAAGTTTTCGGTCTAATGTCGACGCGGATATTGTAAACCACGACGAATCCTATTATCAAGTGTTCGGCGAGTTTGAAGGAAACAACGATTCTAACGTTACTTTAAACGTCAATTTTTCTAAAAACGATGGGAAGAAAGTCTTTATTAACAAGTATCCATTGAAAAGACGTATCGATATGGTTGGGAAAGTTCCGACAGTCATTTTATCGCCGGACAATCAGAATATTACCGGCGGCGGTCCCTCTGGGCGACGTGATTTTTTCAACCGCATTCTGTCACAAATTGATCTGGAATATTTTACGCAATTGATTGAATACCGCGCGCGGCTTCTTCAGCGCAATTCAATTTTGGCGGCTTACCGGCTAAAACGAAAAATGAAATACGACACTTATGTCGAAACACAGGATGAGTTGTTGGCAAAAGCGGCAGATTATTTACAAAAATCAAGATATAAATTTCTGGAGGATTTCAATCCGGTTTTTCAGTCAAATTTCGAGCAAATTTCTCACGTCAAGAAACCCGTCACGCTAAAAATGCAATTTAGCGTGAACACCGACAGCGAGGATTTCAGAGAAACGTTTCTTAGAAAACTTCGGGATCGTTTCGCTAAAGATCTTGAATTTGGCAGAACAACGTGTGGTCCGCATTTGGACAATTTGGTCATCCTGCTGGGGGATAAAGAAATTCGCCAGGTCGGTTCTCAGGGCGAACACAAGGTGGTTTTGGTGGCGCTGAAAATGGCGGAAGGACAGTTTATCCAGAGTCGTCAACCGGAATCTGTAATTTTTCTATTAGACGATTTGTTCGCGCTTCTCGATGAAAGACATTGCCTGAAAATTGTCAATGAGATCAGCCGGAAAAACCAAACATTTGTAACAACCACGGACGCAAACCTTTTAAATAAATATGGATTCGATGAATCGAATTCTGAAATGAAAATCATCCATCTTTCTGTGGCGAGGTCGTGATGTTTACCAGCCTTGGCGACGCTCTTCAGAAAATGCTCAGAAAATATGATATCGATAAGTCGATACGGCAAAATCAGGCCATGGATGTCTGGAATCAGATCGTCGGAAAGGCCATCTCGATTCACGCCATTCCGGAAAAAGTGGCGTTTGGTAAGCTGTACATTCGGGTTGATTCGCCGGCGTGGCGAAACGAACTGTCTTTTCGGAAGATCGAAATAATGAAAAAAATCAACAAGAAACTACAAGGCGAAATGATTAAGGAGATAGTATTACGGTAAGTGAAATCAAATTTACGGAGGCGTCGAGTTATGGCGCTGAAAAGATCACAGTCCTAAAGGGACTTGAAGCCGTCCGAAAACGCCCCGCAATGTACATCGGCGATACCGGAAAGCGTGGTTTGCACCATCTGGTTTTTGAAGTTGTCGATAATTCAGTCGATGAAGCGTTGGCGGGATATTGTGACCAAATCATCGTGACGATCCATACCGATAACACAATCAGTGTTTTGGATAATGGGCGCGGCATTCCGGTGGATATGCACAAAGAAGAAAAGAAACCGGCGCTGGAAGTCGTTATGACCATACTTCATGCCGGCGGTAAGTTTGACAAGGGTTCATATAAAGTTTCCGGCGGTCTACATGGTGTTGGTGTTTCTGTGGTTAATGCATTGTCGGAAGAATTGACCGTCGAGGTTTATCGAGACGAAAAGGTTTATACCCAAACCTATAAGCGCGGCATTCCCGCGAACAAAATGGCGATTATCGGCGAAACTAAAAAACGTGGCACATATACGCGTTTCCTGGCGGATGCCGAAATTTTTAAGAAATACGAATGGGATTATGAAATTCTTGCGCACAGGATGCGCGAACTTGCCTTCCTGAATAAAGATCTTGAAGTTCAGTTGAATGACGAACGCGACGGAAATAAAGAAACCTATCGTTATAAAGGCGGGTTGATGGAGTTTGTCTCATACTTGGACGAAACGCGCCCTTCTCTCATCGAAAAACCGATTTATATCGAAAAGGAAGTAGAAGGCGTTCCCGTTGAAGTTGCTCTTCAATATAACACTTCCTATTCGGAGAACATCTTCACCTTTGTAAACAATATCAATACCGTCGAAGGCGGAACACATCTTGTTGGCTTTAAAACCGGCGTTACCCGGACGCTGAACAATTATGCCCAGAAGAATAATATCTTTAAGAAAGAGGCGTTCACACTTTCAGGTGAAGATGTACGCGAGGGATTGACCGCCGTAATTAGCATCAAGGTTGCCGAACCGCAGTTTGAAGGACAGACGAAAACGAAACTCGGAAACTCCGACATAAAAGGTGTGGTCGATTCCGTCGTTTCGGAAGGTTTGGCCGAATACCTTGAACAGCACCCGGCGCAGGCCAAGCGGATTATCGAGAAATGTCTCAATGCAGCCAGATCGCGTGAAGCGGCGCGGAAAGCCCGCGAACTGACCCGGCGGAAAAATCTGCTCGACATCGGTAATCTTCCCGGAAAATTGGCGGATTGTTCAACAAAGGATCCAGCGCTGTGTGAGATGTACATCGTCGAAGGTGATTCGGCCGGCGGCAGCGCCAAACAGGGGCGCGATCGAAAATATCAGGCGATTCTTCCTCTGCGCGGCAAGATTATTAACGTCGAAAAATCCCGCATTGATAAAGTTCTCGACAACAACGAAGTCAAGACGATGATCACCGCGCTCGGTACCGGATTTGACGAGGAATTCGACATCGAGAAGCTGAGATACAACCGCATCATCATCATGACCGATGCCGATGTCGATGGGGCTCACATCCGAACCCTTTTGTTAACCTTTTTCTTCCGGTTTATGCCAAAACTGATTGAAGAAGGACATGTCTATATCGCCCAGCCGCCGCTCTATAAAGTGTCCGTAAAGAAACAGGATTATTATGCTTATGACGAAGACGAGCGCGATATTCTTGTCAAGCGGTTTTCAAAAGACGTTGACAGCAAGAAGATAGAAATTCAAAGATATAAAGGTCTCGGCGAGATGAACCCCGAACAACTCTGGAGCACTACGATGAATCCGGAAAATCGGACGCTGGTAAAAATCAGCATAGAAGACGCGTCGAGCGCCGACAGAACGTTTTCAATTCTGATGGGTGGAGACGTTGAACCGCGGCGACAATTCATACAAAAGAATGCAAAATATGTTAGAAATCTGGATGTTTAAATCATGAATAAGCAGGTAAATATAGAATTTCAGAGAGACCGCATCATTCAAGCCAATATTGACGATGAGATGCGCAACTCATATCTGGATTATTCAATGTCGGTCATCGTTTCCCGAGCCCTGCCGGACGTTCGGGATGGGTTAAAACCGGTGCACCGTAGAATTTTATACGGAATGTCCGATCTCGGCTTGCCGTTCAACCGGCCAACAAAGAAATGCGCACGAATCGTTGGAGAGGTTCTTGGTAAATATCATCCGCACGGCGATTCGTCCGTTTACGACGCGCTTGTTCGTATGGCGCAATTATTCTCGATGCGCTATCCGCTGGTAGATGGACAGGGCAACTTTGGATCGGTTGATGGTGATGGTGCCGCAGCAATGCGATACACCGAAGCGCGCCTTAGCCGTATTTCCAGCGAATTAATGCGCGATATTGAAAAAGAGACTGTCAAATTCATCCCAAATTTCGATGATTCGCTTACAGAGCCCAGCGTACTACCAACCGCTATTCCGTTACTTTTGGTCAACGGATCCAGCGGCATCGCCGTAGGTATGGCGACGAATATCCCGCCGCACAACCTGACGGAAGTTTGTAATGCGGCCATTTACCTGATCGATAATTCCGAGGCCACCATCGCCGATTTAATGCAATTCATCACCGGACCGGATTTTCCGACGGCGGCGACCATTTTAGGCAGAGAAGGTATTCGGTCGGCCTATGAGACCGGACGCGGCATCATCCACGTTCGCGCCAAGGCATATGTGGAGACGAACAAGACCGGCAAAGACAGTATCATCATCACCGAACTTCCCTATCAGGTTAACAAAACTACTCTGCTGGAAAAGATCGTCAGCCTCGTTCGCGAAAAAACCATCGAGGGAATTTCCGACATCCGCGACGAGTCGGACAAAGATGGCATCCGTGTCGTCATCGAACTGCGCAAAGACGTCATTCCGGAGGTCATTTTAAATCAGCTGTATAATCACACGCAATTACAGGACAGTTTCGGCATCAACATGCTCGCTCTCGTTCACGGCATTCCGAAGCAGTTGAATTTGAAAGAAATCCTGAGTAATTATATTGACTTCCGCCATGAGATCATTGTCAAGCGAACAAGGTTCGATCTCAGGCAGGCTGAAGAGCGGGCGCACATTCTGGAAGGCTTAAAGATCGCGCTCGACAATATCGACGAAGTAATCGCGATTATCCGTGGCTCGAAGATCCCGGAAGAAGCCAAAATGAACCTGATTGGAAGGTTTCATTTTTCCGATCGTCAGGTGCAGGCGATTCTCGATATGAAATTGCAGAGATTGACCGGCCTGGAGGTCAGCAAGATCGTCGAGGAATACCGCGAAACGCTAAAACTCATCGAGCGACTCAAATACATTCTCGAAAACGTCGCCGAACAGCTTTTACTGGTGAAAAACGAATTGATCGAAATACGCGATAAATACGGCGACGAGCGACGCACGGAAATCATCAACGACGATGGCGAATTTTCGATCGAAGATATGATCGCTGAAGAAGACATGGTCATTACCATCACGCACAACGGCTTCATCAAGCGCTTTCCGGTTGATGTTTCAAGACGGCAAAACCGAGGCGGGCGCGGAAGCCAGGGCGCGCAGGCGAAAGACGATGATTTCGTCCGCACGATCTTCATTGCCGGAACGCATGACTATCTGATGTTTTTTACCAATAAAGGGCGATGCTATTGGCTTAAGGTGCATGAAATTCCACGCGGCGGAAAAGCAACCCGCGGCCGGGCGATTGTTAACCTGATCAATACCCAGCCAGACGAATTGGTGCGCGGCGTTTTGAGCGTAAAGGAATTCGATGACACCCACAACATTATTATGGCAACACGAAAAGGTCTGGTGAAAAAGACAGTTTTGTCCGAGTATGGAAATCCCAGAAAAAACGGCATTCGCGCGATCAACCTAAGAGACGATGACGACCTTATCGATGTTCAAATGACGACCGGCGAACAGGACATCATTCTCGGAACTTCCGAAGGAAAATCCATTCGATTTCATGAGGTGGATGTTCGACCAATGGGCAGAACGGCAACCGGTGTTATCGGTGTTCGTATGCCGCGAAAAGACACTCACGTCGTTGGAATGGTCACCGTCAAAGGTGAAAGCGGAACACTGCTGGCGGTTTCTGAAAACGGATTCGGAAAAAGATCGGACATTAAGGACTATCCCGTCATTCACCGTGGCGGCAGCGGCGTCATCACGCTGAAAACGACCATCAGAAACGGAAAAATGGTCGCGCTTCGCGAGGTTGTGGATTCGGACGACCTGATGATCATTACCGTCAAGGGCGTATTGATTCGATTGCCCGTATCGACGATTCGGACGATCAGTCGGAATACGCAGGGCGTTACGCTCATCAAACTGGATGGTGGTGATGCTATTTCCGCCGTAACGCGCGTCGTGGAATCCGAGGTGTCGAATGGGAACGGCGAAGATGCGGAAGAAAATGGCCTGATTCGGGTCGATACCGACGACGCCAATCTCTTTGTGCCTTCCGAAAACGAAGACGAGTAAATATTTATGGTTTCGGGCGGCAATCCAGAAGAACGATCTCGCATTTTAACGAACTGGAATCGTCTGAACGAAAAGGTTGCCGCGACGGCGATGCGGGGCGGAAGAACACCCGAAGCCGTTAAGAT